>CAMBPA010000025.1 GCA_945869355.1 Bordetella parapertussis | reverse complement strand
CTGCGCACGGCTAAGCGCGCGACCGCCACTGGGACGATCTCGCCTATCCAAGTGATTGTGTTTTCGGGTGTACTGGGTGGGCTTGGTATGTTCGTTTTGTATCGTTGGGTGAATTCGCTCACGATGTGGTTAACCTTTGCGACCTTCGTAGGTTATGCCGTGATCTACACCATGATCTTGAAGCCGCGCACGCCACAAAATATTGTGATTGGCGGGCTGTCTGGTGCGATGCCACCAGCGTTGGGTTGGGCGGCGGTCGCAGATTCAGTTCCCGCAGAGGCGTGGCTCTTGGTGTTAATTATTTTTATCTGGACCCCGCCGCACTTTTGGGCGCTTGCTTTATATCGAAGCAATGATTACGCCAACTCAGGCCTGCCCATGCTGCCGGTGACCCACGGGCAGCAATTTACCCGCCTGCATATCCTTCTCTACAGTGTTGCCTTGGTTGCAACGACGGTACTGCCTTATATCGTTGGTATGAGTGGCTGGTTGTATCTGTTGTCTGCGCTCTTGCTCGGCGCGTTATTTGTTTGGTACGCATGGAAGCTTTACTGTGCCTACAGCGACGAACTTGCAAGAAAACTTTTTCGGTTTTCAATCCTGTATTTGTCGCTTCTATTTGCCGCGCTCTTGGTTGACCACTGGTTGATCGTGGTGGGCGGCTAATTGATGCGCTTGACGACCCGCGCCGGCCCTGCAATCGTTCGAAGAGCCCTGCTTAGCTTCGGGTTGGCGGCCTTCATCGCCAGCTTGTCGGCGTGTGGGGAGGGTTCGTCGGTAAAGTTTAAAGGCAGTGATATTTCCGGAACAAAAATAGGTGGCGGCTGGGCACTGACTGGCATGGACGGGAAAAGCTACACCTCCTCGGACTTTGCCGGAAAGGTTCAGCTCGTATTTTTTGGTTTTACGCAGTGCCCCGATATTTGTCCGACGGCGCTTGCTGAGCTTTCCGAGATGATGCGAACCTTGGGAAACCAGGCCAGTCGCGTGCAAGTGTTAATGATTACCGTCGACCCAGAGCGTGACAGCCCCGAAGTATTGCGTGCGTATGTCTCTGGATTTAATGCCAGCTTTTTAGGCTTGACAGGCACGCCAGCCCAAATCAAGCAAGTCGCCGCATCCTTCAAGGCCTATTACGCCAAGGCGCCGGCCGCAAAGGGCGGCTACAGCATGGATCACAGCTCGTCGTTTTATTTGCTTGACCCCAAAGGGGATGCGCGGGTGTTGGTCAGCAACACCGCTGGCACAGCTGTGCTTGCGCGCGATATCAAGCTACTGCTGAAGTAGATCTTTTGGGCGGATCAGGCGCGCGCCTTAGCGCTGCGCCAACCATTCCGTTAATGCCGCTTGAGCCTTTTCGGGCATCTCGGTAACGACCATTTGAGCGCGGCGCTTGATAATCATGAGCGCATAAGGGGTCGCCAAGCTAGAGGCTTGTGCACACAGTCGCAGCTCTTCGCCGATGGAAGGGCTACGCTGGCGCCAAAAATTGATGGCAGCTTCTAATTCAGGCAGGGTAATGGTCTCTTGCATACCGTATTGTCCCAGAATATCTTGCCCGGCTTGGCTGCTAAGACCAATTTGACCAACATTTTTCTTTCCCAGTGCGCTCTGTTGCTGAGGGGGCGGATACGAGTAATATCTAGGGGTTCTCCCCTTTCAGGTTTGGGCATGTCATGACTGGATCCTCTTCCAACCCTTTTGTGTTGCCCGGGCTCGGTCAAACTGGCGATATGGCCAACAATCCGCTTTTTGCTAGCATGGAAATGATGCGCAAGGCCTTCGCAGGCTTAGCTGGCCCGGCTGGTATGGGGGCGGGGGTCGGTTTGGCGCCATCCATGAATCCTGAAGAGCTCGAGCGCAAGATTGCTGAACTTAAATCAGTGGAAAACTGGTTGAAGTTGAATTTGTCGATGCTGAGCAGCACGATTCAGGGGATGGAAGTGCAGCTCGCAACGATTGCGACCTTGAAGTCTTTTGTTGCAGCAGCCACGCCAAGGGCACAGGAGCCGGCGGCCGCTGCACCAAGTGAGGTACCTGCTGCGGCGCAAGCCTGGTGGAACATGTTGACTCAACAGTTTAGTCAAGTGGCGGCGGCGAGTGCCGCAAGTATGGGCGGCGCAAATGCAGCGGGCGCCACAGCTAAAAAAACGACAACAGAAAAAAAAGCGACTAAGCGGACCGCTCGAAAATCATCAAATTAACTTTTTCTAGATCTCACTATGCTTAATATCGTGATCCTTGCTGCAGGACAGGGCAAGCGCATGCAGTCTAACTTACCCAAAGTGCTGCACCCGATTGCTGGTCGACCGATGTTGACGCATGTTTTAGATAGCGCGCGTGCCTTGGGGGCACAGCGCATCGCCATCGTTGTTGGGCATGGTGCAGAACAGGTCAAGCAGGCCTACGCTGCACAAGAAGACTTACAGTTCGCGCTACAGCAGCCGCAGTTAGGAACCGGACATGCGGTTTTGCAAGCGGCGCCCTTGTTGCAAGCGTCTCATGCAGACGACGTGACGATTATTTTGTATGGCGATGTGCCTCTTGTTCAGCCCGATACGTTGCGAGCGTTACTCAACGCGCGTGCGAGCGGCGTGGCGATTCTTACTGAGATTGTGTCAGACGCGACGGGTTACGGCCGTATCGTACGCGACGCCCAAGGCAATGTATGCGCGATTGTCGAGCACAAAGACGCGACACCTGAGCAGCGGGCGATTCAAGAGGTCAACACAGGAATCATGGCTGTACCGACACGGCAATTGAAGTCCTGGCTTGCAAAGCTCACGAATAATAATGCGCAGGGTGAGTACTACCTAACCGATATTGTTGGGTTGGCCGTCGCAGAGGGGGTCTCTGTCAACGTGGCGCATCCAGTCGCCAGTTTTGAAACGCTCGGTGTGAATAGCCGCCAACAGCAAGCGGAACTCGAGCGTCTTTGGCAACGTGAGCTTGCCCGCAGGCAGTTAGAGGCTGGCGTCACGATCGTTGATCCGGCGCGTTTTGATTTGCGTGGTGAGTTGTTGTGCGGCCAAGATGTCTTTATTGATGTGGGTTGTGTGTTTGAAGGGCGCGTTGTCCTGGCCGATGGCGTACGGATTGGCGCACACTGCGTTCTGCGCAACGTCACGCTAGGAGCCGCCACGCGCATCGAGTCCTTTAGTCATCTGGAGCAGGCTGAGGTGGGTGCGGATGCGCACATTGGACCGTATGCACGCCTGCGCCCCGGCGCTAAGTTGGCGGATGCGACGCACGTGGGTAATTTTGTTGAAATTAAAAATACCAATCTTGGTAAAGGTAGTAAGGCAAATCATCTTGCCTACGTGGGCGACGCCGACGTAGGTGAGCGCGTCAATATTGGTGCGGGCACCATTACTTGCAATTACGATGGCGCGAACAAGCACCGCACGACGATTGAAGACGATGCTTTTATTGGTTCAGATACGCAACTCGTTGCGCCGGTGCGTGTCGGCAAGGGGGCTACGCTCGGTGCGGGCACGACCCTCACGCGCGATGCGCCCGCCGGGCAGCTAACGGTATCCCGAGCAAAACAAGTGACGATCGAAGGCTGGAAGCGGCCGGTTAAAAAAGCGTAAGGATGACTGAAGCACAAGCGCCCCGCGCAGCAGATGCGCACGAAGGACTACCGACAGCGCGACGTAGAAAAGCAGCACTGGCTCTTGCGGCGGGATTGGCGCTTGCAGTGTTGGATGCCACGATGACGAACGTAGCGCTTCCTTCGATTGCACAGGACCTGAAGGCCTCTGATTCTGCCGTGGTGTGGGTGGTTAACGCCTATACCCTGACCGTGGCGATGACCTTGCTTCCGATGTCGGCGATTGGAGAGCGCATCGGGTTCAAGCGATTGTTTTATTACGGCTTGTGGACCTTTATTCTTGCGTCATTGGGCAGTGCGTTGGCATCATCGATGCCCGTATTGCTTGGCGCGCGCATTTTTCAAGGGCTTGGTGGCTCAGCCATCATGTGTCTGTTTGGCGCGTTGGTCCGAAACATTTATCCCCCGCATTTAATCGGGCGTGGCATCGGTCTAAACGCGATGACGGTTGCGGTGTCCTCGGTGATCGGACCTTCAATTGGCGCATTCATTCTGTCGTTCACGACCTGGGAGTGGATCTTTCTATTTAATTTGCCGGTGGGCATCCTCACGATGCTTGGGGTGCGTTACCTACCCGATGTGCCACGTATTTCGGCGTCATACGATTGGTTTGCGGCTGCGCTGAGCATGACAACGATTGCGTTGTTAATCCTAGGAATCGACGCGTTATCGACAAACTTTTTGCTTGCAGTGGTGCTACTGAGCGCCTCGTTTGTGATTGGTTGGGCGCTGGTGCGACGCTCTGCGCAGCAGACCGCGCCGCTTGTACCGGTTGATCTCTTTAGAATTCCCGCGATGCGATTTGCGTTAGCCGCATCGGCCAGTACGTTTTGTGCGCAGATGGCCACGATGGTTTCGCTGCCGTTTTATTTGCAAGTGACACTTAATCGCCCTCAAATGGCCGTAGGTGTGTTGATGGCAGGTTGGCCCGTGGGGGCAGCACTGATCGCTGCGATCGCAGGACCGCTGTCGGATCGATTTCCTGTGGCCATATTGAGTGGGCTGGGTGCGGCGGCGATGGCGATTGGTTTGGGCTTAGTGGTGGTGATGCCCACCAGTGCGTCAGACGCGTGGCTGTTTACTGCGATGGTTCTGGCAGGAATTGGTTTTGGATTTTTTCAAACGCCGAATAATCGCGTCATGTTAGGTTCGGCACCACGCAACCGCGCGGGTGCTGTGGGCGGGCTGCAGGCGACGACGCGGGTATTTAGTCAAACGTTTGGCGCGGCCATCGTTGCCGTGGTGTTTAGTCTTGGTTTTAGCAGTGGACCCATGCTTGGGCTCTGCGTCGCAATAGGTTTTGCTTTGATCGCAGTCGGCGTGAACACTCTGCGCTATTTTCAGGCGCCACGCTCGCGTGCGGACGGCTAGCGCAGATGCGTATCCTGCAGATCAATTCAGAGCGGGGTTGGCGAGGGGGTGAACGACAAACCCTCCTCACGGCGTTGGGATTGCGTGAGCGGGGGCAAGAGGTTGAATTGCTAGTGAGGCGCGGCGGTGTGTTAGAGGCCCGCGCGCAGTCGGAAGGCCTGAGGACGCACGCAGCCAAGACCGCGGCTGAGTTTGGCCTCAGGCTGGCGCATCATGGCGCGACGTATGATGTGTTGCATGTGCAGACGGCCAATGTGTTGGCTTGGGCGCTGTTGGCTAAGCCCCTGCATCGTCGGCCGGTGGTTTTTTCAAGGCGGACAAGTTTTCCGATTGTTGGGTTTAGTGGATTTTCTCGTTTGAAATGGGCCTATACCGATGCGCGTGTTGCCATCAGTGAGGCGGCTGCCGCAGCGATGCGAGCGATGGAATTGTCGGTCCAGGTTATCCCGAGCGCCATCCCCGTCGTTGCACCCAATCCCGCGCGTGTGCGGGAATTTCTCGCGCGTGAAAACTTGGTTGGGCAGCGTTTGATCGGCACGGCGGCCGCCCTATCGCCAGAAAAAGATCCTGTCACGTTGATCCAAGCCGCAGCGCAAGTGTGTGCAAAATAGCCCGATGTGACGTTTGTGCATTGGGGCGCCGACGGCGCGGCAGCCGACGCCGCGCGGCAAGCAGTGCGCGAGCTTGGCTTGGGTGCGCGCTACCGGCTACTGGGGTTTGAGTCTGGTGTCGAGCAGTTGTTTGCGGCACTGAACGTCTTTGTGATGGCGTCGCGACAGGAGGCGCTTGGCAGCAGCGTGCTCGATGCCATGGCGCAACAGGTGCCGGTGGTCGCGACCCAAGCGGGTGGTTTAAAGGAGTTACTCGCAGACGAGCGAGGCCTTTTATGTGCACCAGGCGATGCCCTTGGTTTGGCTGAGCAGATTGGACAGCTACTGGACGATCCTGAGCGCGGCTCAGCCCTGGCTGCACGTGCACTTCATGAGGTGCGGTTACGGTATGGTGTTGATACGATGGTGCAAATGTACGAACGTTTGTATCGCCAAGTGGTTGCTGGGCCATAACGGGCGAAGGCGCAAGTGGGCAGAGCCGCCAACGCTTTACCTCTTGGGCGCAATACAATAAAATACAGTTGTATGCAAAACATGATCTGCAAGCCTTTTGCGTATCATGGGGCTAACCTGACCAATGGGTAGTGGAGACAAAAAATGAATGAATTTGACGTGGTCGTTGTGGGTGCAGGTAATGCTGCGTTGGCGGCGGCCGTATCGGCCAAAGAAAATGGCGCTCAGCGCGTGGTGGTGCTTGAAAAAGCCCCGCGTGAAATGCGCGGCGGCAATACACACTGGAGTGGTGGCGTGTTGCGTTTCGCCTTTGACGATCCCAAAGAAATTGGCCCCTTGTTGCCGGGCGTTGAACAAGAATACGAAGACTTTTATTCTGGCATTGCGCCTTATACAAAAGATGACTTTCATGGCGATTTGATGCGAGTGACCTCTGGGCAGACAGACCCTGTTCTTTCTCATGTGCTTGTCGATAATTCAAAGGATACGGTCTTTTGGATGAGTGAGGTCGGTAAGGTGCCGATGGAGCCAGCGATTACGCTCACCGGCGTAAGAAAGGGCAATCGAATCGTTTGGGCGCGCGGGCTGGTGGTGCGCGCCGAGCATGAAGGGGTGGGGCTCTCGCGTAGTTGGTTTGCGACCTGTGAACGCATGGGCATTGAAGTGCGCTATGGCGCCGCAGTGGTCGGATTGCTACAGGACGAAACCGGAGCCGTGTGCGGCGTGACGGTGCGTGATGACAATGGCGTACGAGCGTTGCACGCCAAGGCTGTGGTGCTTGGATGTGGTGGGTTTGAAGCAAACGTACAAATGCGCACCCAGCATATCGGCCCGCTCGTCGGTGCAGCGAAAGTCCGCGGCACGCCTCACAACCAAGGTGATGGTCTGCGTATGGCGATGAACCTTGGCGCGATGCCTTGGGGTCAGTGGAGTGGATGTCATGCCACGCCGATTTCTGCAGACTGGGGTAATTTCGCACCGCGCGAACTCACGGACCGTAGTAATCGATTGAGCTATTTGTATGGCGTCATGATCAATCGCGTGGGTAAGCGCTTTGTCGATGAAGGCGCAGACGGAGCCATGTTCACCTACGCAAAATATGGACGTGCGATTTTGGCTGAACCCGGTGCGAAGGCATATCAACTGTTTGATTCCCAGGTCCTGCATTTACTTGAGCCACGCTATTCGACAAGCGAGCCGATCATGTCTGACACAATCGAGGGGTTGATTGAGCAGTTGGATATTGATGACAAAAAACAAGCGCTTAAAACAGTCTTGGAATATAACGCTGCGGCAAAACATGCCGAGGATGGTTTTGATCCCTCACAAAAAGATGGATTGTCTACCCAAGGCCTCGCATTAGAAAAAACCAACTGGGCAACGAAGCTTGAGAAGGCGCCGTATTACGCCTACAGCGCGACTGGTGGTATTACCTTCACCTTTGGCGGGCTGCGTGTAGATGAGAATACGCAAGTGGTGGGCACTGATTGGCGCCCAATCAAAGGCTTGTTCGCTTGCGGCGAAATGATTGGTGGCTTGTTCTACGACAACTACCCGGCGGGAACAGGGTTGGTGTCCGGTGCAACATTCGGCCGTATTGCTGGTCGTCAGGCAGCTGCCTTATGCACTGGCAAAGCCTTAGCGAAAGCCGCTTAATCCGAAGGGGGGAGACGTATCATGTCCGATCAGGCGACAGAGCCACAAACGTTGCTCACTCGACTTGCAGAGTTGATTTGTGAGTTTGATACGTCACTGATTAATGATCAGGCGATCTCCCTATCCCGCACGGCGATTATCGATACGATTGGTGTCACGCTTGCGGGAGTCACCGAACCTTGCGTGACCAATTTGTTTAAAGTGCCAGGAGTAGGAACTTCGCCTGGCGCGTCCACGGTGTTCGGCACGGCGATCAAGACCTCGGCACTGGACGCCAGCTTTATTAATGGCGTGGGCTCGCATGCGCACGATTACGACGACTTTAGCCAGCCGATGGGCGGGCATCAATCAGCGCCGCTTGTCGCACCTTTGTTCGCACTTGCTGAAGAGCGGGGCGCGACGGGCCTGAAGCTGATTCATGCCTACGTCGTAGGAATTGAAACAGAGATTCGAATCGCGCGTGCTGTGAATTTCTATCACTACGACAAGGGCTGGCATCCTACTGCAACGCTCGGTGTATTTGGCGCAGTAGCAGCGTGTGGCTATTTAATCGGTTTGGATAAGCAAAAAATGGCGACGGCTTTGGCCATCGCTGCGTCCTTCGCGTCAGGGTTGAAATCGAACTTTGGCACCATGGTGAAACCTTTGCATGTCGGGCAGTGCGCACGTAACGGCCTGTTGGCCGTGTTGTTAGCAGAGTCAGGTTACGACGCAAACGTCGCGACACTCGAACATAAACAAGGTTTCCTGAATGCGTTTAACGGTCCTGGAAACTTTAACGCTGAATTGATATTTGAGAATTGGGCGAATCCCCTCGAAGTGCTCAGCTCTGAGATGGGCCTCAAGCAATTCCCGTGCTGTGGCAGTACGCACCCGCCGGTCACGATGATGCTGAACTTGCGCAGAGAAGAAGCAATTGATCTCAAAGAGGTGGCTCGGGTAGAGGTGCTTGTGCATAAGCGTCGCCTACCGCATACGAATAATCCAAATCCGCAGACGCCGCTTGAGGCAAAATTCTCGGTTCAGTACGCGGTCGCGCGCGCGCTCGTTTCTGGCGCGGTGCGGCTTGCTGATTTTGAGGGCGAGGCCCATTTTGATGCGGACGTTCGTGACATTATGGCCAAACTGTCGGCGGGACCACATCCCGAGATGGCGGATGACTCGCCGGAGCAGTTTGGCGCAGAAGTGACGGTTACCTTAAAAAATGGGCAGGCGCTCACACGCAAAATTAGCAATCTTGTTGGTCGCGGGATCACCTACCCGATGACGAGCGATGAGATGTGGGAAAAGTTTAACGACTGCGCCAAGAGCGCACTGCCACGTGCCGATATTCCGCCACTTTTTGAAAGATTGGAAACGTTAGAGAAAGCGGCAGATATCCGAGCGGTCGCCAAGCTGTTGGCTAAACGCGCATTACCTGGGCAGGCAGACAGAGTTCAGACACACACCGACACGAGGGGGGGCGACAACGGCACGAATGTCCTTCAAGAGACATCTTGGGTACCGTAAGCCGCGAGTGAGGGTATCAGGTGTTCGGCAAGAGGTGGAGGTCGGTCGGACTGAAGGTCACTAAGACTGGGTCGTTACGCGTAAACTCGATCTGGTCAAGCACATTGAGGGTTGTGTCTTGAACCTTTACGGAATACTCAATGTGCGGGCCCATATACTGTATGTGTTCAATGACGCCACTCAGGGTATTGATGCGGTCAGACTGCATGGCAGCCGAGCGCGCCTGCAGCCGTAGATCCTCTGCGCGTAATATGGCCGTGCGTTGCTCACCGTCTTGCCCAGTAACAGGCTGTGCAAGGGTGATGGAAGATCCATCAGGTGCAAACCATTGTTGATTGCGGCAGGTGAGCGTTAGAAAATTTGCTGCACCGATAAAGTCAGCGGTAAATCTGTTTGCCGGGCGGCGGTAAAGCGCGCGCGGCTGACCCTCTTCCACGATGAGTCCAGCGTCCATGACGATGACGCGATCTGACATGGATAACGCTTCCGCTTGATCGTGGGTGACATAGACCGCGGGAATAGCGAGCTCTTTTTGAATCCTACTGATCTCAGCACGTGTCCGATCACG
>CAMBPA010000024.1 GCA_945869355.1 Bordetella parapertussis | reverse complement strand
CCAAGCAGGCAGGCAATGTCACCTCGCGCTAGACTTAGGCTCAAATCTTCGACAATTGGCATCCAGCCCCGACCGTTCAAACGCGGGTAACCGACTCGGACGTGTTCAAGTGAAAGTAGGGGTTGCGTATCATTCATCTTTATAATTTTCGCATTAACTGGGATTTGCTTCCAGAAACCGCGTTTTAGCCCAGCGACCCATTTCGATGCATCGTGTTGTAGCCCTGATTGCTTTCTTGCTGTCCCTTCCACTGCTGGGGCTGCTCATCCCCTTTTTTCACACGCAGGGAGGGTCGGTTGCCGCTGATCTTAGCGCACAAGGGACCTTATTGCACCTCTGGGAGTTTGTTCTCGGAGATTACCTTGTATCCACCTTTGTTTTATTAATCGGGGTAGGTATCGGTATTTTTGTACTCGGTGTTGGCAACGCGTGGTTGGTTGCAAACTATCAGTTCCCTGGAAAAAGAATATTTGAATGGGCGTTAATTCTGCCGCTAGCTATTCCGACCTATGTCATGGCCTATCTGTTTGTAGACGTATTGCAATTCGCAGGGCCTGTGCAAACTTTGTTGCGGCAGGTGTTAGGCCTAGAGAGCCTGTGGTTCTTCCCTGATCCTCGGTCTCTGGGTGGGGCGATGTGGTCCTTTTCTTTTTGCTTGTATCCCTATGTGTATTTGATTGCACGCACAGCGTTTCTGGATCGGAGTGGTCGTCTCTCAGAGGCGGCGGAAACGCTTGGTTATAGCGGCACGCAAGCTTTTTATCGACTTGTGTTACCGATGGCGCGACCTGCGATTTTTGCAGGGATGGCGCTAGCACTGATGGAGGTGCTAGCAGATTACGGAGCCGTCTCTTACTTTGGCGTTGAGACATTCGCGACGGGCATCTTTAAAGCATGGCTGTCTTTTAGCGACCGGTTGGCGGCTGTGCAGCTATCGCTAGGTTTGTTGGTTTTTGTAGGCTTGATTTTTTATATTGAGCAAAGTAATCGTGCGCGGTTGCGCTATGCGAGCTCTGGGGTGATTCAGCGCGCGGTTCTACCCAAGTCTTTACGAGGTCGTAAAGCATTGTGGGCTGTTGCTTTTTGTGGAGCAACACTGGTGTGCGCCTTCATCGTTCCGGTGCTCGCTTTGATCAATTTACTGTGGCAACAAGGCTTGAGCATTGATGTGCGTTACGCCGAATGGCTGACCAATTCGTTTTGGTTGGCGTGCGTGACTGCGTTGATCTCGGTCGCGTGTGCTGTTGCGCTGGCCTACGCCGCGCGTTTAACTAAAAGTAGAACTCTTGTCTGGGTGAATCGATTGCTCGGATTAGGCTATGCGTTGCCAGGTGCGGTGTTGGCGGTGGGTATTTTGTCGTTTCTTGGCTTGATGCAGGCTGCTTGGATCCTGTCCGCGACTTCCTGGGTATTGATTTACGCGTATTTGATCCGTTTTCTGTCATCGAGCCTGCAAAGTGTTGAGACCGGTCTGTCACGCATTACGCCTTCCATGGATGGCACTGCCGCCCTGCTTGGGGCAACGCCCTTCCAGACGATGCAAGATGTCCATTTTCCGTTGCTTAAGCGCAGTTTGTTGACCGCGGGTCTGTTCGTAATTGTCGATGTGATGAAAGAGTTGCCCGCAACGCTATTGTTGCGTCCGTTCAATTTCGACACGTTAGCCGTCGCTACGTATCAGCTGGCCGCCGACGAACGCCTGGCTGAGCTTGCGTTACCGTCTCTCACCATCGTTGTGGCAGGGCTAGTTCCGGTGATTGTGTTGTCTAGAGCGATCTCGATTTCAAAACGGTATTGATAATCATTCTCATTTGATGTATTCTACTCGTATGTGTCCGACTAGGACTTTTTATGAGTAGCAAAATGCGCAGCAAAATCGATACCAAAGTAGGTGCATTGCCCGGTCGGCATCAAGCGGCAACTCAGCCCGTGCGTTATTTAACAGGCCTTTTTCTGTTGGCTGCTTCCGCTTCTTTATCACCCGCGTGGGCGGATAAACCAGCTGAGCTCAACCTGTACTCTGCACGTCACTACCATACGGACGAAGCGCTTTATAACGACTTCACGAAAACGACCGGCATCAAAATTAACCGTATCGAGGCTTCCGACAACGCGCTCATCGAACGGCTTAAAAGCGAGGGCGCAAAAAGTCCGGCCGATGTCATTTTGCTTGTGGATGCTGCCAGGTTGTGGCGTGCCGAAACAGATGGCCTCTTTCAAGCGACGCAGTCCGATTACTTAAACGCACGTATCCCCGCAAATCTTCGCTCGTCGGTACAACCTGAAGGGGTGAAGTGGTTTGGTTTTTCTACGCGTGCGCGGGTCATTGTCTATAACAAGGCACGCATGCAGGTCAGTGATGTCGATAGTTACGAAAAACTCGCAGAGCCGCGTAACAAGGGACAGGTTTGCACACGATCCGGATCACATCCCTACATGCTGTCACTAGTTGGTGCAATGATCGATCGCGAGGGTGTTCCGGCGACCGAAGCCTGGGCGCGCGGTATGGTCACTAACATGGCACGTGCGCCGCGTGGCGGCGATACGGATCAGATTAAGTCGGTCGCTTCAGGCGAGTGCGGCGTTGCACTGACGAACTCATACTATTTTGTGCGTATGCTGCGTTCAAAAAAGCCTGAAGATCAAGCGTTGGTCGCCAAGCTTGGTTTCGTGTGGCCCAACCAACAAACGAGCGGCACGCATATTAATATTGCGGGCGGCGGCATAGCAAAAAATGCACCGCATCCAGAAGCGGCTAAAAAATTTCTTGAATACTTAGCTAGCGATACTGCGCAAGCTTACTTTGCTGACGGCAACAACGAATGGCCCGTGGTCAAGAGTGTCAAGATTGAGAACGACGGACTCGTCAAGCTTGGGCCTTTTAAGGTAGAAAATGTCTCGGTTGCGGCGATGGGGCGTAATCAAGTCGAAGCACAAAAAATTCTTGATCGTACGCGGTTCAAATAGCTGCTACCTCGGCTCAGGATCTAGCCCGCATAAAAAAGGCCTCGCTGAGCGAGACCTTTTTTTATAGAGTCAGCAGTCGCCCACTCTATTGCTCTGCCTTAGGCGCCCCAAGGACGGATCGCAGCTTTGAGTTTCTTGTAGCCATCGATGTAGCGTGGGCGTTCGTCCGCATAAATCTTATCGAAGGTTGCAAGTTGTGCATCAAGCCAGTCAGCCAATTGCTTGTTACCTGGGTTTGCAGCTTTGTAGGCTTCGTTGATCAGAACAAAATGGATGCGTGGGTCGTAAGGCTGCTTTTCTCCACCAACCGTTTCGTCGCCGTCTAGCAAACGTAGAAGCATTGCATCGGCAGAGCCGAGTGTTTGCTCATAAATTGGTGCGCCGTGGACGCGGTACATGACACTGGTCATGTCTTTGCCGTTGGTCATGGTGTAACCCATTTCTGTCCAGAGTTTCTTCATGTCGACTTTTGCGCCAACCTTATCCAAAACAATCTGCCCCCAGTCACGCAGTACATCGGGTGCATCCGCCATCAAGTCAGTCAGACGATCGCCGTCGAGGTCCGTTGCGTATACGATGCAAGGGCGTTGACGAATCATGTCATGCAAGAGCAGACCGAAGTTCGTGTCAGAAATGTGCTCGTAGACGTCGCCACCCCAGTTCTCCATTCCTGCTTTGAAGTCTTTGGGCAGTTGAGCCACGATTGCATCAACGTTGGCGCGGTGTTCTTCGTAGGCGTCCACAGTGTATTGACGCTTAAGCTTGAACTTTGTACCTTGGAGCAACCAACGCATGATGCCGGCGTTGATGGCGTCTTCTTGTGCCTGAGTCGGTTTGGTTGCGACGCGGCCGATTTGGCCAGTCTCGTGAACCATCTTCAGAAACAGACGCGCAGCGTAGGCCATGCGAACGCCCGGGGTGTTCATTTCAGAGTGGATCACGCCCGTTGCGGGATCAACTTTGAATTTCTTTTTGTCTTGCGAGTAGGGCAGGCCAGGCATAAAACGAATGCTGGTGATGCCGCCGTAAGGACGCACGTTGCAATACACGCCTGCGGCAGTGCGTAGGGGAGCGTTTGCCGATTTTCCGTTCACAACGACCTTTTTGCCGCCTTCATTGACCATAAAGTCGCCAGCGGTTGACCACTTCAGAGCGGTGTAATCGAGCTTGCCGAACCATTCAAGCGATTCCAGCTTGGAGTCATGGCGGAACTGCGCCATCATCGGGACGCCCAGGAAGGGCAGGCCGAGCACGTCGAGTGCCATCAGCGTACCGTTCAGCGCGAACATGTCGGTGAAGGCGTGCGCCACGGGCTTGACGCCACCATGGGTATTGCCGCCTTCCCAGATGATCGCATCGGGACATCCAGTGGGCTTGGCCGATGAGCGCTTGTAGATACCGTCAAGCATCTTGAAAAGATCGCCGCTTTGTTCTTCTTGGGCGATTTTTAGCAAATCCAAATGTTGTGTCATGAACGAAAAGCCTAAAATTTTATAGGTGAGTAAAGATATTTATTCCAGCGCGGATTATCGCATTACTGAGCGCCTTGACCAAGCTCGGAGCCAAAGAAATAATTAGTACGGGGGTCATCGCAGCGCAGCGTCAACAGCAGCTCAGCCAGACACGAAGGACACTGACTAAGCGCTGGCTCGGTTAAGGCTATTTAGGCAGGCGTGAACTCAAAGCCCTTGAAGTTGTTTTGGGCAACATCGTCACAAATTTTTCGGTAGTGAGCGAGCCCGCCTGCATAGGGCATAAAGACGCGCGGTTTGCCGGGGACGTTTGCACCCAGATACCAAGAGTGCTTGACCGTGGGCAGTAGCGTCGCGTTGGCTGCCCGATCCACCTCTTCTTGCCACGAGTCACCGGATTGCTCGGTCGTTTCAATCACGGCGAGGTGTTTGTTTTCCATGTGCTTGATGCAGTTCGTAATCCACTCAACGTGCTGCTCAATCGCAGGTGGCATATTGCAAAGCACAGAGGGGCTTCCAGGGCCCGTAATGGTGAACATATTTGGAAACCCTGGGACTTGCAGGCCAAGATAGGTGCGTGGTCCAGCATGCCAGTATTCTTTGAGTTTGCGGTTATCGCGGCCAGTAATGTTGAGTTTGAGCAGCGAACCCGTCATCGCGTCAAAGCCTGTCGCAAAAACAATGACGTCTGCCTGAACTTCCTGGGTCGATGTTTTGACGCCTTGAGCCGTAATGCGCTCGAGCGGTGTCTTGCGAATATTCACTAAGGTGACGTTATCGCGGTTAAACGTTTCGAAATAGCCTGAATCAATTGGCGGACGTTTCGCTGCGAAGGGATGATCAATATCAGCGAGATCTTCGGCAACCGATGGATCCTTAACAATCTCTTTAATTTTTCCGCGCAGGAACTCTGCGGCTGTTTCGTTTGCTGCGGCACTCGTCAGAATATCGCGGTAGAGGGCACGAAATTGAAAGCCACCCGTCTTCCATTTTTCTTCAAAGGCCTTGAGTCGCTCTGTTTCGGGCACATCGAGCGCAGAGACGTCTTCGATATAAAAACCATGGCCATTCGTATTGGTAGTCATGATTTTATAAATATCAGCCGCGTGCTGCTTGGCATACTTTTTAAAGTCGGAGGTCAGCGGCGCATTACGAGCGGGGAGACTGTAGTTGGGTGTGCGTTGAAATACGGTCAGATGCTTGGCTGTTGACGCAATGACAGGTGTGGCTTGAATACCCGTGGAGCCAGTACCGATCAGGGCGACTCGCTTACCAGTGAAATCTACACCCTCATGCGGCCACTGACCCGTGTGATACCACTCACCTTTAAAGTCAGCGAGGCCTTCGATTTTTGGAAGGTTGGCCGAAGACAGGCACCCCACGGCCGTAATCAGATACTTAGCGTTGTATTCTTTGCCACATTCGGTTTTGACAATCCAGCAATTAGTGGCTGCATCAAAATGCGCCTGAGACATGCGCGTATTTAATTCAATGTCCGAACGCAACTTAAGTTTGTCGACAACAAAGTTCAGATAACGCAAAATTTCTGGCTGTTGTGGGTAACGCTCAGACCACTCCCATTCATTAACTAAATCTTTTGAGAAGTAGTACATGTAAGTATGGCTTTCTGAGTCGCAACGCGCACCGGGGTAGCGATTCCAGAACCAGGTGCCACCCACACCGCTTGCGGCGTCGAGCACTTTAGCCTTGAGGCCCAGCTTGTCGCGCAGGCTGTAGAGTTGATATATGCCCGAAAATCCGGACCCGATGATGATGGCGTCTAATTTTTCCATGGAGAGCTAGTCTTTTCTGTATGTCGATTAACGGAATAAACACGTTTGGATGAGGTAAATAGTACCTTAAGCGGCGCAGCCCTTACGTTGCCGCAGACGGTTTGCTTAATGCCCCTCTGCGATCTGGATAATTGCTTCGACCTCTACGGTCATGCCGTTGGGGAGTGATCCCATGCCTACGGCAGAGCGCGCATGTTTGCCGCGCTCTCCTAGCACTTCGACAAGGACGTCGGAGCAACCATTGATGACTTTCGGATGTTCACCAAAATCTGGTTCGGCATTGACCATCCCAAGCAGTTTGACCACGGCCTCTACATGGTTGAGCGAGCCCGCGGCCACGCGAATCGTTGCAAGGAGCTGCAGTCCGACTGAGCGCGCGTCGGCGTAGGCGCGCTCGACTGAGCAATCACGACCTAGTCTTCCGACGCTGATTTTTCCGTTAGCGTCTCTTGGACCTTGACCGGAGAGGTACAGGAGTTGCCCGACCCTGCGCCAAGGCAGAAAGTTGGCGATTGGTGCGGACGGCGTCGGCAGTTGAATCCCGAGCTCGACTAAGCGTTCTTCAGGTGTCATGGTGCATGTTCTCTTGAAGGGGTTGTCTCTATTTTTTTATTCACTTTAACATCCCGGAGTATGCTTTGGTCCAAACCCTCAGGCAATGGAAACGGACAAAAGGAGTTTGATTCATGTCAAAAGAATTAGGAAAAGGCACGGTACTTTGCGATGTTGATTCGCGCGGCGTGGTCACCGTCACACTAAACCGCCCGAAAGTGAACAATGCCTACAACGAGGATCTCATCAGTGGACTGCACGAGGCCCTCGATATGCTTGGCCCTAGCCCTGAGGCACGTGCGGTGGTGATTCAGGGCAATGGTCGTCATTTTCAGGCGGGTGCAGATCTTGAGTGGATCTCTGGTGTTGGAGTCAAATCCCCAGCAGAGAATGAGCGGGTATCTCGTCTGACTGCCGAAGCTGTGCGGCGCTTGGATGTCGTGCCTGTGCCAACGATCGCGCTGATTCAGGGAGGCTGTTTTGGTGGCGGCACGGGAATCGCCTCTGTCTGTGACATCGTCGTTGCAGCAGATAACGCTATCTTTGCGATTACCGAGGCGCGATGGGGGCTGATCGCTGGAATTATTCTGCCTCAGTTGTGTCAAGCGATGGGTGTACGTAACGTACGACGGTACGCGTTGACCTGCGAGCGCTTTGGTCCTGAGACTGCTTTGCGCATGGGGTTTGTGCACGAGGTATGTAAGCTTGAGGACCTTGAGGCGACCGGCGCTCGTATTGTGGATGGTTTGTTGATGAATGCGCCTGGCGCTGTGTCGGCAACAAAGATGCGCACGCTTGCAGTCGCTGGTTCTCTCATTGACGACAGCTTGTTCGATGCGTTGATTACAGAACACTCTGCGCTTCGACAGCTGCCAGAGTCTGCCGAAGGTACTGCTTCGTTTATTGAGAAGCGATCGCCAACATGGTATCGCTCAAAGTGAGCGGTAGACTGCAGATTCGTAGTCGGTAAATAGTTGTAAGGCGTGCGTATCGACGAAAGGCAGAATCTGCATCATGATTACCCCAGCAATGCCTTTGCTTGGATCTATCCAGAAGTAAGCGTTAGGCAGCCCCGCCCAAGCGAGGCTGCCCGCAGAGCGGCCCGTTGGTGCCGTTTGCTCGTTGATCATAAAGGTCAGACCCCAGGTTTTTTCCAAGCCTGGAAAAAACTCTGCATCGAGCGACATTGCCTTGTTATCGGTATGAAGCATAGAGACACGTAGCGGT
The DNA here is from genome assembly GCA_945869355.1 of Bordetella parapertussis. GTDB lineage: Bacteria > Pseudomonadota > Gammaproteobacteria > Burkholderiales > Burkholderiaceae_B > Zwartia > Zwartia parapertussis_F. Next base: position 1,802 of record CAMBPA010000024.1, on the reverse strand, counting down.
CCCATTGCATTCTTGGACATCAGCGCAACGGTTTCGGGCTTGAGTAACTGATGACCGTTGCCTTTGCCTTGGTTCAGAATCATTCGGGTAAAGCGCAGATAGTCGCTGGCCGTGGAATACATGCCACCACCACCGGGATCAATTTCAGTTTCTTGAGGGACTTCAAAAGACAGCACAGTCAGCGTATCGCTTGCAGCGTCACGCTGGTGAACCTTGGCTAACCGCGCGCGCATGTCTGGTGTGATCTTAAATCCTGTACTGCTCATGCCCAATGGGGCCGCGATGTGTTTCTGTATGTATTCGCCCAAGCGAAGGCCCGTTACGGAGGACACCATCAATCCTACCCAGTCGATGTTGATCCCGTATTCCCAGCGCTCGCCGGGATCAAAAGACAGGGGGATATCAATGGCACGACGTTGACCGGAGCCCGCTCGCGGAAGTTGATGCAGGTTGAGGTAGCGCGAAGAATTTTCGCTCCATATATCCGATGTAAAGCCGGCCGTGTGGGTAAGTAAATGGCGCAATGTAATTTGCCGTTTTGGCTTGCGTAAAACAGGCTGCCCGTCTGCCCCCCAACTTTCGATCACTTGTATACGATCAATATCGGGCACGACGCGCGCAGCCGGTTCATCTAAATTCAACCTGCCGTGCTCGACGAGTTGCATGGCGGCTGTACCAACAAGTGGTTTAGTCATCGACGCAATCCACATGACTGTATCGAGATCCATGGCTGTTGCAAGTCCCTGGGCACGCACACCAAAGCCCCCTTGGTAAAAGGCCTCGGTGCTGGTTGTCGCCGCCGCCGCTACGCCAGGAATTGTTCCGTTAGCGACTGCTGTGTGCAGAATGGTGTCTGCGGATTTTTTTAGATTTGCTGCTTGGAAGCTGGAGACAGTAGTCATTGCGAGGGAGGTCTTTGGATAGGGAATTGACGAAGAGACGAATAAACCGGATAGCCGGCGCGACCAAATGCTGAGGGGATTCTAACGCGGAGGACACGGATTCAGCGATAGAATCCAAGCATGAGACATTCAACCCGACGTTCTACCGAGTTTGTGCACGACCCTGATCGACCTGCGGCCAAGCGTCAGCATGGGGATTGGGGCGTTATACGTGATCTATTACCCTATCTGCTTGCTTACAAATATCGCGTTTTATTAGCGATTGGGTGCTTGGTTGCTGCCAAGTTTGCCAATTTGGGCATCCCAGTCATGCTCAAGCAAATCGTCGATACGCTCGACGTGCGCCACAATGTGGCTGGGGCGTTACTTGTTGTCCCAATTGGGCTTGTTGCAGGCTATGGCCTGCTACGCTTGTCGGCCTCTCTGTTTGCAGAACTGCGCGAACTGTTATTTGCTCGGGTCACCCAACATGCGGTTCGGCAAATCGCTCTTGAAGTTTTCCAGCACTTGCACGCGCTGTCACTGCGCTTTCATTTGTCTCGTCAGACAGGAGGCGTGAGCCGAGACATTGAGCGCGGCACGCGCGCGATTCAATCGCTTGTGTCGTATTCGCTCTACAGCATCATTCCGACCTTAATCGAGTTCGTCTTGGTCTTGGGGTACTTTGCACTGAATTACGACGTGTGGTTTGCGTCCATCACGCTCGCTGCACTCGTTCTCTATATTATTTTCACAATCATCGTGACGGAGTGGCGAACCCACCTGCGCCGCACCATGAATGATATGGACTCGCGGGCGAATCAGAAGGCCATCGATTCCTTACTAAATTTTGAGACTGTCAAATACTTTGGTAATGAAGCCTTCGAAGCGAAGCGCTATGACGAAAATCTTTTGCGCTAT
>CAMBPA010000023.1 GCA_945869355.1 Bordetella parapertussis | reverse complement strand
GTTTTTCAGCCAGTTTGGTTTCATATGGCGCACGTATCTTGTCGATCAGCGCATTCATCTGTGCATCAGCCGGGAGCAGATCCGCAAAGATGGGAAGTAAGCGATATCTAAAGTCGGATACTTTGCCGTCTTTCACATCCAAATCAAGTACGCCTAGAAATTTACTGTTTGAACCTGCGTTCGTCACGAGGGTCACGCCGCCTGGGTTGGTGACCTTGACCGGCACGGGCACGCCGTCGTGGGTGTGTCCGCCTAAGATTGCGTCGATGCCGCGTATGCGGCTCGCCATTTTCAGATCGACATCCATGCCGTTATGCGACAGCAGGACCACAGCTTTCGCGCCTTTGGCGCGCGCGTGATCAACGGTCTTTTGCATATTTTCTTCTTCGATGCCGAACGTCCAGTTTTCAATCAGGTAGCGTGGGTTCGCAATCGGTGTGTAGGGGAACGCCTGGCCGATGATCGCAACCTTGACGCCGTTCATTTCACGCATCGTATAGGCGTCAAATACGGGATCTTCAAAATCCGAGGTCTTGATATTTTGGGCGACAAAATTGACTTTGCCATCAAAATCTTTTTCTACAATTTCTTTGACGCGTTTTTCGCCTAAGGTCATTTCAAAGTGCGCGGTCATGACATCGACGCCTAAGGCCAGACAGGCATCGACCATATCCTGACCCTTGGTCCACAGTGCAGTGCCTGAGCCTTGCCAGGTATCGCCGCCATCGAGCAGCAAAGCGCCGGGGCGACTCGCACGAATTTGCTTAACCAACGTGGCGAGGTGTGCAAACCCACCCACTTTGCCGTATTGCGTCGCCGCTTTGTCGAAGTCCAAATAAGAAAACGCATGCGCTTCGCGCGTGCCCGGCTTGATGCCATAGTGCTTAAGCAAAGCATCACCGACCAAGTGAGGCGCTTTACTAAATTGCCCACCGAAGCCCAAGTTGACGTTAGGCTCACGAAAATAAATGGGTTTGAGTTGTGCGTGGCAGTCAGTGAAGTGCATCAAGTGCACATTGCCGAACTTTGGGAAGTCATAGAGGTTTGCTGCTGATTGCGCGCGACTCAAGTTAGCGCTCAGTGATAGTCCAGCAGCGGAAGCCGCCGCCAGAACCTGTACAAACTCTCTACGACTCATTCCCATTTCAACTTCCTTGCAGCGTATAGCGCGATTCGACGACTTTATTTATTGACAGGCGATGCAGGGTCAAGCAGCAAGGCCATGACGTCTTTAATTTGCTGTTCGGTGAGCAAGTTAAAGTGCTGCATGCGTGGCATATTGCTGCACGCGTTATAGGCTTTGGAGTTGCTGATGCGGTTCCAGGTGTAGGTCAGGATGACATCGCTATCGCCGCGCGTTTTTCCATAGGCCAATAACGACGGACCGATTGTGCCGTGAGAGATTTCTTGTTTTGAAATCTGATGGCAGTTGTAACAGCCCCCACCGTTTACGGTTTTTACATTGTCAGTCCAGGTTGAGCCTCGGCCGCTTTGAGCGATTTTTTCTCCCTCAGCCCAGCTGCCCAGATACTTTCCATCGGACGGAGGCTTGATGGCGGCCAGAGCAGCTGTCTGTAATGCTTCGGCTTTCTTTTTTCCCTCGGGGCTATCGCGGAACTTCTCATCGGAGCAGAGCGCTTGGAATTCGTCTAGCTGGATGCGATCTAGTTTGGCGATACCTTGTTCACGGAAGCTACGGTCCATGACGGCCTGCACGGCGGGGTCAGCTTTCTGTGCGAGGGCGACGTTGCTTAGGACAATGCCACCAAGCGCTAAGCTTGTGCCTGCGACCAGTTCGAGTAGTGTTTTATTCATGTGTGTCTCCCTGGAGTTAGCGCTTGAGGCCGGGCGTTTGCACCGTACCACCGTTTGCCTTGTTAGCCATAAAGACTGATAAAGCGATCGTGACGTCTGAGCCATAAATCGGGAAAGGCATACGCTGTTGGCGGTAGCAGTCGTTCAGGCGTTGCTGCATGGTCCAAAACGTGCCGCTTGACACACGATAAGCAGGCCAGTTACCCCAGCCTTCTTCTGCGCCCTTTTGCACGGTCAGGTTTGGCAAGTCCTGCATACGAATACGTTTGTTGTCGACCGCGTGACAAGAGGCGCAAGAAAAGTCCATCGTTCCGCCTTGCAGATAAAAGATTTTTTCGCCGAGAGCGAGCATTTCTTTTTCTTTGGCATGGTTGACAGCTACGTTGATTTTCATGCCCTTCGAGTGTGTGACGACATAGGCAACAATCGCTTCGATGTTTTTGCGAGCGCCCTTGCCAAAGGTCCCATTGACCATCTCGGCTTCAGGAATACCTTGCAGGGTAGTCATGCAGGTCATCAGGCGTGACTCGAGGTCTTGGACGCGATTGGTGTCTGCAAAGTAGCGCGGTAATTGTGCTGAGGCGCCGTGGACAACGCCAGGGCCTAGTCCGAGATCGCATTTCTCAAGAGAGGCGCTCTTCGGGCCAGCTGGTTTCGCCCAGAGTTCTTCGCCCGCGGCCTCGTATAGTTCGGCGGGATTGCCCTCGGCAAGCATTTTGCGGTATTCCGCAAGCTGATCCGATGCCGATTGTGCCAGAGCAATAGTAGATATGCCGAGCGACATCGCTGTCAGCCCAGCCAACAAAAAGTGTTTCATGGTTGCCTCCATTTTTGCGAACCGCAACATTGCGACTCGGTTCTATCGGCACAACAAAATTATTTGATTTCTGTTTTGTCAGTGCGGGTTTCGTTTTTATTGTCGACCCAAGTTACAGCAATTGTGTCACCTTTTTTTGCACTGCCTTTCAATTTGAATTGCAGGTAGGGATCCTTGGATACCGCAGGCCCCAACTGGGCTGCATAAACTACTTTGTCGCCAACTTTTGCCTCGAGCGTTGAAATGAACCAAGCGGGAATGGACGCGCCCGCAGCATCCTTGCGTTGACCCGTTTCCATGTCGTGCTTCATCAGCACACGTACGTCCACCACACCATCTTTCTCAGTTGCACGAATGCGCATTGGATCTGCCATGATTTTCTCTCTTTGCTATGTTCTATGTTTGTTTTGTACGTTGCGTTCTGAGCACGATTAGCCGCCACAGCCACCGAGCGTCACTTTGACTTCTTTAGAGGCCATCAGCCACTTGCCGTCGACTTTCGCAAGGGCAAAGACATTTGACGTTTGTCCCATTTTTACGCGGGTCGAGGCGAATGCTTCTGCGCCAGCGGGAATGACGAACATGGCCGCGAGAGCATTTGGATTTTTCTCCACCAAAATGGCGAGCTCTGTTGCTTTTAAGCTGGTTTCAACACCAACCGGCACGACGGCGCCGTTTTCGGCGATGTCGGGCGCGCGCAATGTGATGGCGTCCGACGGAGTGGGCGTCGCACCGCCTAAAAGTTTGGCCACATCATCGACTGACTTAGCTTCGAAGGCGGCCTTGTTCCAGGCGGCAGCTTCGGCCTGTGTCATCAGGCCGGCGCTGGCCATGAGCCCCACTATTGCTGACATTTGCAGAAGTCTGCGACGTTGTACGTTCATGAGAGTTCCCTTGCTAGATAAATGTTTAATTATTGAATTCGTTTATACGGATTAATGCCGGCGCTTAAGAGCCCGCCAGCATCCATCTCACCAAATTCGTGATGTCGGCATCTGACATTTGGGCATGTGGTGGCATGGGGATTGCGCCCCATACGCCAGCCCCACCTACTTTGACCTTTGTTGCTAGTTTAGCAACGACATCCTGATCTTTGTACTTTTTTGCGATTTCAGCGATGGACGGGCCCACGCCTTTAGCTGCTGGCGCGTGGCAGGCCGTGCAGTTATGCTTTTGGAAAAGGGTTTGCAATGTCGCTGCATTCGCCCCAGGGGCCACCGTCGCTGCGGCGGTGGCGCTTGTGGCGGCTACTGGCGCGACAAACCCAGCGCCTGGAAGCTGTTTAAGCGCTGGTTTAGTGGTATCTGCACCCCTAAAAGGCCCAAACATACGGTTTTGCTCGGTAATGTTTTCGTGGGCATTACGTGCAAAATCCGGCAAAAGAGAGGTGATCTTCCCGTCGGTTGGGCAGTTTGTCATGCAAGGATTGCCCTGTACATCTGGTTTGCCAGACACGGTCCACATGCCGTGCTCTGTTGTTGTGCCGTTTCGGTTGGGCAACAAGGCTTGTATTTCCCGGACGTTCTCGTGACTGAGGGTGAAGTCCTCTGGGACAATCTCAGCGAGCGAGAGCATGTACGCAACGAGCGCATACGTTTCGTCAGCCGACAGCGTGCGCGGTGCATTCCATGGCATGGCTCGGTAGACGTAGTCGTATAGGCTCGACAGGGTGGATAGCCTCATCAGCGTTGAACGCTGTGGTTGATTCGGATCGGTGAGCGACGCGACGCGACCGGTTTTGATGTCTTTCGCGGTTGTTCCACCTACGATCGGTGTGAACACTTCGTTGGACTCACCAAACACACCATGACAGCTTGCACACTTGGCTTCCCAGAGTTCTTGCCCCTGTTCCGCGGTCCCTGACCCTTTGGGCAGACCCTTGAAGTCTGGGCGCACATCAATATCCCACGCGGCGACTTCTGCGGGCGTGGCAGCACGGCCGATCCCGGGAAATTTTTTTGTGTCTTGTGCGTTGGCTAAGCCACCCAGTAACGTGAGTGCGACGATGCCAGTTAGAGTTTTAGCCAACTTGTACATTGCTGACCTCCCCATTGGTGTCTACTTTCCAGGATTGAATCGCGTTGTTATGATAGATCGAGCGTGTGCCGCGAACTTCGCGCAACATTCTGTAAGAAGGCTGAACATGGCCGGTTTCATCGGTAACACGAGACTGTAAGATCGCAGGCTTTCCGTCCCACACCCAATCGATGTTGAAGCGCGTAATGGCCTTGGTTAATACGGGAGTTTCCATGCGCGCTTCGCGCCAGTTGCGTCCGCCGTCAACCGACACATCAACCCGCTTGACTTTGCCGCGGCCGGACCACGCCATGCCGCTAATGTTGTAGAAGCCCGTTTCGAGCAGCTGTTGCCCACCCGATGGCGTGGTGATGACCGATTTGCACTCTTGAATGGATGTGTATTGGCGATGCATGCCGTCAGGCATCAAGTCCATGTAATGCACTGCTTCGTCTTTTGTGGCATAGGGCATGTCGCCGACTTCAATGCGGCGCAACCACTTGACCGAGCTCACACCCTGGACGCCAGGAACCACCAAGCGCAAGGGATAGCCGTTTTCAGGCCGAAGCATTTCGCCGTTCATGCCCCAGACTACCAGCACATCATCCAGCGCCATTTCCATTGAAATCGTACGCGTCATGCCTGAACCATCGCCGCCTTCGGCGAGAACGTACTTTCCTTTTTTTGTATCGGCACCAGCCATTTCTAGCAAGATAGACAGCGGCACACCCGTGAATTCACAGCAAGAGAGCATCCCATGCGTGTACTGAACGGTGGGGACCGCGACGTTACCCCATTCCATACCAGTGTTGGCCCCGCACTCAATAAAGTGAATGCGCGAGACAGAGGGCAAGCGCATGAGGTCTTCCATGGTGAAGACCATTTCTTGTTTGACCATCCCATTGATCATGAGCCGGTGTTTGACCGGATCGATGTCAACCCACCCCTGGTGGTGGCGTTCGAAATGCAGTCCGTTTGGTGTGATGATGCCAAATAAGCCCTGGAGGGGTGCAAACGAGACAGAGGCAGCAGACACGCGTGTGAGGCCGGGTGATTCGCGTCGCTGTAGATTGGCTTCGTATTTTGAGGGCACGCCATAGGGCCTTACCGCGACGGGTTGGCCGAGCGTTGTTTGCCACACTTGCTTGTCAAGGATGGTCGGATCGCCTGTTGAGCCTTGCGCGAAAGCCAAGGTTGATGCAGTGCTTGCGCCGGCAGCCATGGCTGCCAAAAAGCTGTTTCGCAAAAAGCCACGACGGGCTTCGGTAACGCCGTCGGTCGACACCTCGGTAGCTAACTCAGCGGAAACAAAATTTTCTGGCGCTCGCTTGAGCCGACCAAGTTTTAGCCTTAAATCATTTGTCTTCAACAGGCCTCCTACGCAACGATAAAATCATGGCTGGCATCGTATATTTTTTAGTGATAAACAAAGATATAAAAGTAATATAAAAAAGTAATATAACAATAAAGAAGTAGATATTCAGACATACCCTAGCGTAAACTTACTAAATTACTAAAACTAACTTTGCAAAACAGAGGCCCAATGCGTTCAGACCATATTAAAGACATCGAAGCGTTGGCGGGTCGTCGAAGTCGTTCTCGGCGAGAGTTTTTGCGCAATACGACAGCTGCGACTGCTTGCTTAGGCTTTGCGACGGTCGCTGAACCAACCTTTGCGCAGGTCATTCAAACAAACTTTGATGGTATCGCGGCTGGTGAAGAGATTATCAAAGATGGCGACACGGAACTGTACGCGTATGTCGCGCGACCCAAGGCAAGTGCTGGCAAGCTGCCCATCGTCGTCATCGCAAGCGAGATCTTTGGGGTGCATGAATACATCACTGATGTCGCGCGCAGATTCGCGAAGCAAGGATACTTAGCCATCGCGCCAGAGTTCTTTACCCGCGCGGGAGACCCAAGCTCTCTGGGAACAATGACCGAAATCATGACGCAAATTATTGGAAAGACGCCAGATAAACAGGTGCTCGGCGATATTACGATCGCGCTAAAATGGGGGGGCGAAAAAGGGGGCGACACAGGGCGAGTGGGCATGACAGGGTTTTGCTGGGGAGGTCGTATCACCTGGTTGGCGTGCGCTAATTTGCCACAGGTGCGTGCAGGCGTTGCTTGGTACGGAAGACTGGTCGGGGATAAAAGCGAAAACTTCCCCGCCCACCCGGTGGATCTCGCCGCGCAATTAAAAGCCCCCGTGCTGGGTCTTTACGGTGGAAAGGATACCGGAATCGCTTTGGATACGGTCGACCAAATGAAGCAGGCACTCTCCGCCGCAACGGACAACAAAGCGGCTGCGGCTTCGCGCTTTGAGATCTATCCAGACGCACCTCATGCATTTCACGCGGATTACCGTGCAACCTATCAAGCGGGTCCAGCAAAAGATGGCTGGGAAAAGTGCCTAGAGTGGTTAAAAAAGAACGGAGTTTGACCCTACACGAGGGTAAGTCTGCATTGTTAGCCTATCGCTATCCCACGATTATCAAGATATTACGCATCAACACGAGGAGACGGACAATGATGAGAAAGAATTTGTTCAAAACAGGAATACTCACTGCAGGGCTTAGCGCTGCGATGTTTGTGACGACGGCGTCTGCGCAAGATATACAGGCTCAGCGGTTGTACGCACAAAGCTTAGCGGCCACGTGCGCCAATTGCCACGGCACCAATGGTGTGAGCGCACCAGGTGCCACCATGCCGGTGATTAACCAACTGACAAGCTCTGCAATGTATGAGCAATTGCAAGCCTATAAAACCGGAGCTCGCACGGGAACCATCATGCATCAACTTGCAAAAGGCTATACCGACGAACAGCTAAAAATAATTGCCGATGTACTCGGCAAGAAGAACTAAGGGGACAAGAATGAATCGTCGAATCTTTCTGGGACAAAGCGCCGCAGTTGCCGGACTTGCGATGGGCGTGAGCACACAAACGCGCGCCAATACGTTGAAGACGGCGCAAGTCGTGGTGGTGGGTGCTGGCTATGGCGGTGCCACAGCAGCCAAGTATTTGCGTTTGCTCTCAAACAACACTGCGCAAGTCACATTGATTGAGCCCAATGCCCAATTCATTTCTTGCCCGATGTCTAACTTGGTTGTGGGGGGCTCTCGCCAAATTGCTGAGATCACCTCGCCCTACGCCGGATTGGAAAAAAATCATGGCGTTAAGATGGTCAAAGATTCGGTCGCGAGTATTGATGCAACGAAAAAAACGGTGCTGCTCGCGTCAGGCAAGACCGTCAAATACGACAAGCTTGTGTTGTCGCCAGGCATCGGCCTGATGATGGAGAGTATCGAAGGACTGGATGCCGCTAACAAAGCAGGCGTCACGTTACAAGCTTGGAAGGCTGGTCCGGAAACTGTCGCATTACACAAGCAGATCGCTGACATGAAAGACGGCGGTGTGTATGCGCTATCGATTCCGATGGCACCTTATCGTTGCCCCCCCGGCCCGTACGAACGCGTGTGTCAGGTTGCAAACTATCTGAAGAAGCACAAACCAAAATCCAAGGTGTTGGTGTTAGACGCGAACCAAGACGTGACGTCTAAGGGCAAGTTGTTCAAAGAGGCATGGGCCAAGATGTACCCTGGCATCATTGAATACAGACCACAGCACAACGTGACGGCCGTAGATGCCAAAACACGAACACTCAAGTTTGAGGTTCAGGACGACATTAAGGCAGATGTACTCAATCTGTTGCCTCTAATGCGTGCAGGTGACCTGGTTGTTAAAGCGGGCCTCGCCGATGCAAACGGTCGTTGGTCCACGGTTAACTATCTGAACTTTGAATCAACGAAAGCGAAGGACGTGCACATCATCGGAGATTCGATTCAGGTCGCGCCCTTGATGCCAAAATCAGGGCATATGGCGAATCAGCATGCCAAAGTCACGGCCGCTGCAATCGTCGCAGAGCTAGCGGGTATTGCGATCAACCCCCAGCCTGTTCTGACCAATACGTGTTACAGCTTTGTCAATGAAACAGAGGTCGTTCACGTGGCGAGTGTGCATCAATACGTCACCGCTGAAAAAACGTTTAAAACGGTTGCGGGTTCGGGTGGGCTGTCGACGGAACCCACAGCGCTAGAAGGGGTGTACGCGTGGGGTTGGGCTAAAAACATTTGGTCTGACTCGCTCGTGTAGATTTATTGAGTTATACAAAGACAACGGGCTGCCCCTCCCAAGGAGGTGCAGCCCGTATGCGTGAAACGCAGTCAAAGCTTTTAAGGCGATGCGTTGATATAAACGCTAGCCAATTCATTTTCTTTTACATCCCGTGTGCATTTATTGAGGGTGATGATACCGTTGCTCATTGCAATAATGCGGTCTGCAAACTCAAGCGCCAAATCTGTTTGATGCAAGCTACATAAAATGGCCATATTGCTCTCTGCGGCAATGTCTTTGAGCTGACTCAACACTTGTCTAGATGTCAAGGGATCAAGACTCGCTACAGGCTCATCGGCAAGAATTAAATTACTTTCTTGCGCCATGACTCTAGCAATCGCAACGCGTTGCTGCTGTCCGCCAGATAGAGTATCAGCGCGTTGGTAAGCTTTGTTAAGCATGCCCACGCGATCAAGTGACCTAAGACAAAGCTGCCGGTCTGATTCGCTAAATAAACCGAGGTTAGCCCTCCATGTGTGCATATGACCGAGCCGCCCTAACAATACGTTCTGCAAGGCGCTCAAGCGCGAAACAAGATTAAATTGTTGGAAAATCAAACCAATTTTTCTTCGTTGGATGCGCAATGACTTTCCTTTTAAGTGGTTCATCTGTTGGTCTTGAAGCCAAACCTCACCAAAGTCAGGTCGAATGAGTTGACTGACACACTTAAAAATTGTTGATTTGCCTGCTCCACTAGGACCAAGTAAAACAACAAACTCTCCTGGGCTGACATGCAAGTTGATGTCGCGAATGGCTACTTGAGCGCCATAATTTTTGCTCACATCTATGAGGGATAGCACTGGTTGTTCAGGGATCACACTAACTTTCCTCTAATGTATGCACTGATCTGATCGATGATGGTGACCATCAACAACACGATGACAGTTAAGGTAAAAAGTCTTGAAAAATCAAGTAGGTCGATTGCAGCTTTAATCTCAATTCCTATGCCCCCGGCACCCACGATACCAAGAATGGTTGAAGTACGAACATTGGCTTCCCAAACATAAAGTGATACTGATGAAAGATTTGGAAAAACGGAAGGGATTAAGCCCCAAATAATGACACTACTTTTTTCAGCGCCAGTCATCGCAGTAGCATCTAAGGGGGCACTTGGTATCGTTTCGATGGCTTCGCTATTAAGTT
>CAMBPA010000022.1 GCA_945869355.1 Bordetella parapertussis | reverse complement strand
TAAGAGGAAACATATGAACAAGCTTTTTGGCAGATCGTGGTTACTCAAACTCTCTATTCCATTGGTTGGCGCTTGTCTAGGTGTTCTGCCCTTTATCGTTAATGCCGACGACGAAACTAGCGCCTATCCAAAACGTACTGTCACTATCGTGGTGCCTGTAGCTCCTGGAGGCGTGACTGATGTTAACGCGCGATTATTGGCTGAACTGTTAAGTAAGAGCCTTGGCCAAAGTTTCGTAGTCGAGAATAGGGCGGGCGCCTCGGGCGCAATTGGAGCCAGCGCTGTGAGTCGCGCAGCACCCAACGGATATACGCTTCTTTTTCAATACAACGCATTTCACCTTATCTCTCCCCAAATTAATACCTCTACTCCTTGGAATCCTTTGCGCGATTTTGTTCCCATTGCAAATGTATCTTCAAATCCGCAGGTAATCGTCGTCAAAACTGCCTTGCCGGTGACCAATTTTCAAGCGCTCATAGATTACGGAAAAAGTAACCCTAAAAAGTTGACTTACGGTACCGCCGGTATAGGTTCGATGCATCACGTGACGACAGAGCTATTGCAACAGATCACGGGGGCGCAATACACCCATGTTCCGTTTGCCGGCTCGGGACCTGTTGTAACCAACTTATTGGGTGGAGTAGTGGATTTTGCGTTGCCGGGACCTTCTTCCGTCATACCACACGTCCAGTCCGGGAAATTACGCGCTTTGGCAGTGACCGGCAATGAGCGTTTAAGAGCGATCCCTGACGTGCCAACTACAGTCGAGCTGGGTTTTGAAGCCCTAGTCGCTTATGCGACGAGCGCCATGTATGCGCCAGTAGGCACTCCGGAGCCGATCATAAAAAAATTGACGAAGGCGATAGAGGAAGCTTCTCGCGATGAAGCCTATATCAAGAAGCTCGATACCTTAGGAGTTGCTGCGCGCTACATGTCGCCATCAGAGCTCAGTAAGAGCGATGCGGCGGAATATGAGCGGTGGGGTCGAGTTGTTAAATCTGCCAATATTCAACCATAGTGAGTTTAAGAATGAAGGATCGCGATGAATGGCTATAAGTTATTGCTCAGCAATGGAGAGCCTACCTATTGTTCTTGCTTCATTGGTGTCTGAAAATATCTTTTAGGTGTAACTGATGAAATTAACAAAATGGTTGTATATTAGATCGACTCTTTAAGACAGTTTTAGCGTGCGGTTTATACTCTGTTCGGCTTCAAGAGAGATTGATTCATTTCGCTGGCTTTCATGGCTTATATTCAACTTGACATTGTTGTTACCGCTGGCTTAGGCTTGGTCGAACCATAATTTTAAAAAAGTGTTCCCCTAATTCATAACCATCGTTTCTGATTTTTGGAGAAATTGAAATGCGACTAATAAAAATATTTTTTGCCGGAACAATCTTCGCTGCCTTCGCCGCAGTTACCACAACCGCCGTAGCACAACCAGTAGTCAAATTGCGACTTGGGCATGTCACCACTGCCGTATCAATTGCCGGGCAAGGCGCGCAGGCGTTTGCAAAAGCAGCCAAAGAAATATCCAACGGCCAAATTGAAATTGAAGTCTTCCCAAACTCACAGTTGGGTGGTGAGCTGGAAATGCTGTCTCAGGTTCGTTTAGGGACGCTTGATATCGCAATGAACGGAGCTGGTATTGTCGCGGCAATTGAGCCTACGTTCAGTATCACTGAGCTGCCATTTATCTGGAAGAATCGCGATACCGTTTGGGGAACGTTGACAGGTCCGATTGGAACCAAGCTGTTGGGCTCGCTTGAGCCAAAAGGCATCAAAGGCCTCTCGTGGGGCGTTTGGGATTTTCGTGGTTTCTTGATGAATGGAACCGCAATCAATACCCCGGCGGACATGAAAGGCAAGAAAATCCGCATTATTGAAAATCCACTTTATGTCAGAACCATTCAGGCACTTGGCGCGAGCCCCGTTCCAATGGCATGGCCCGAGGTCTACACGGGTTTGCAGCAGCGGACCATCGACGGTGTAGAGACTAACTATCACGGTATGTCTGACGCGAAGCTGTATGAAGTTGCCAAGAACTTGGTGCTTACAGACCACATCTTCACAGCCACTGTCTACCTGATGAACATGAAAAAGTTCAGCTCACTCTCGCCTGCTCATCAAGACGTTATTTTGAAGGCAGCGCGCGTTGCTGGGGAAACGATGCGGGCTGGCGCGGCCAAGGCCAATGAAGATGCAATCGCGTTGATGGAAAAGAACGGCGTCAAAATCACACGGCCTAGTCGTGTTCCGTTTGAAAAAGCCACAGAGCCAGTGATCAAGTACTTCGCCACCATCGTGGGGCCCGATCTGGTTCAGCAAGTTATTGATAGCCAGAAGTAATCGCTTAAAACTCTGACCGGGAGCCAGCGATGCCAACCATCCCCGTCAATGATGTAGATATTTACTATGAAGTGACGGGCCAAGGTATACCGCTGGTGTTACTGCATGAGTACGCGACTGATATGCGGGCCTGGGAGTTCCAGGCCCGTTTTTTTAGCCGCTTTTATCAAGTTATACGCTTCAATAATCGCGGGTATCCGCCATCGACGGTCCCGACTGACACCGGGGCTTATTTGCATGATCGCCTGATCGAAGATATTGACGGCTTATTAGACGGGTTGGGTATTAAACAAGCCCATTTGGTTGGCATTGCGACGGGGGGCAACCTCGCATTGAATTTTGCGCTGCGTCGGCCCGAGAAAGTCCTCGGACTCGTCGTCGTGGGCGCGGGCGCGGGTACGTCTAACCGCCAAGCGTGGTTGCAAGCAGCAACCGACCTTGCAGACGGAATCGCCTCTAGAGGCGTTCAAGCTGTGGTCGATTCGGTTTCAACGGCACCTCAACGGATCGCCTTGAAACACAAAGACCCCCTCACATGGGTAATGTTTTTGGAACTCATGAGTCAACTTGATCCCGTCGGAGCCGAGCATGTCATGCGCACGACTTTAACGAGCCGAGCACCCGTTACAGACCTGGAAAAAGCACTGCGTGATTGCCAACTGCCGATTCTTGTCATGATCGGTGACCAAGACACTCCGGCAGAGGAAGCCTGCCGCTTTATTGCCAAGCAAGCGCCTCACGCTGGACTAGCGGTGCTACCCAATTGTGGCCACACGCTAAACCTAGAAGAGCCCGCCATGTTCAACCAACTTGTTGCTGACTTTCTTATTGCAGTCAGTGCCGGCCGCTGGGGCACTTGGATTAAAAATTAAGGATAACCTGCCATGATGATGCCAATTCCAATTGGGTTGACGATAATTTTTTGGGCGTCACTGGTACTTGCCGCTTGGTTGGTATTTGTGATTCGCGACGACTATTCTAACGAAAAGGGAGCGACCAAACTTTGGCTTCTCCTTGAGGATGGAATCAGCCAAGCCTTAATCTTAATGATGCTTTTGACTGCAACCTTACAGGTGGTTGCACGCTATGTATTGCCCGCTGAGTTGTCAGTGCCTTGGACTGAGGAGGGTGGACGTCTGATGATGATCTGGGCAGCGCTCTGGGGGGCGGCCGCTTTACAGCGAACAGACGACCACATCTGTATGACGGCGGTCTATGACGCGTTTGGTAATGTTGGAAAGCGCCTAATGCTTATTTTTAGTGACATTGTGACGCTCGCCCTGCTGCTGCCTTTGGTCTATTGGGGCTGGCATAACGCTCGCGTTTTGGACATCATGACGTCCATCTCTCTGGGTCTTCCCCTATCTATTTTTGCTTACTCGGTGCCTGTGGCAGGCATCGTCATGATGGTCTATACCGTCAAGCTTCTGACGGATCGGCTACGCGGCATATTGCCTCCGGTTCGTCAACAAGTGCAGGACGTTTAAAAGGGGTTGAACATGGACGGGTTGACTCTAATCATCATTACATTTTTTGTTTTATTTCTCATGAGGCTACCGATTGCTTTTGTGCTGATTGGAGCGTCCTTGGTGGGGATCATGTTTGCGCCTTCACCGATTCCCATCTCTACCTTGCCAACGACCATTTGGCAGGGGCTCAACCATTTCGTGCTGATGGCGATTCCATTTTTTGTGCTCATGGGCGACTTAGCTCTGGTATCGGGTGTGACACAGCGTTTGGTCAATGTCGCAAAAGCATGGGTTGGCCATATTGCCGGAGGGCTAGCCCACGTGAGCGTTATGGTGAACATGGTCATGGCGGGAATGTCAGGCTCTGACTTGGCCGATGCTGCAGCAACCGGGAAACTTCTGATTCCCGCGATGAAGCGCGCTGGTTATCCCGTTGCGTACGCCGCATCGATCATCGCTGGTGCGGCCATGATCGGGCCACTGATCCCTCCGTCAATCGCCTTCATCTTGTATGCGGCAGCCACAGAGGCTTCGGTCGGTCGCCTCTTTTTAGGAGGCGCTGTGCCTGGTGTGCTGTTGGGCATCTTTTTGATGTTCCAAGCGTATTTTGTAGCCAAGATCAACAACTATCCGCGAGAGCTCAAGGTGCCAACGGCACAGCGCTGGCGTGATACGGCAATCGGGCTCCCGGTTCTGTGTATCCCAGTGGTCGTTTTGGGCAGCATGTTGACGGGTATCGCCACCCCGACTGAGGCAGCTGTTCTTGGTGTTTTGGCTGTGATCTTGGTGGGGGGGGTGATCTACCGCGAGCTTTCTGCCAAGGCGTTCTCACGGCAAATCCTATCCACGGCACGCACGATCGGTTCGGTCTTTCTGATTATCGGTGCGGCAGCAATTTTCGGGCGCGTTTTGACGCTGTATGGTGCAGCAGATGGCTTGGCAACTTGGATGACTAGTATCACTAATGACCCGGTGGTATTCCTGTTCGGCGTTGCTCTGCTGTACTTGTTACTAGGTGCGATGTTGGACACAGTGCCGATTATTCTTGTCTTTGTACCCCTGATGATGCCAACGGTGGCTGCCTTGGGAATCAACGAAGTTCACTTCGGCGTGATCACGGTGTTCACATTGTTGATCGGACTGGTGACACCACCCTACGGTCTAACGATGTTCTTGCTGTGTCGAATGGCAAACATTGGCATGTTGAGTTTTTGGCGAAAGCTCTGGCCAATATTTCTCACAATGCTCTTCACGCTGGTCCTGTTGATTCTGTTTCCTGAGCTGACAACGTGGCTGCCCGACCTAGTTATGCCTCTTAACTGAGTTGGGTCGAGTCCATGAGCACAGATAGCGTGCTGGTGACAGGGGTCGGTGGGTTGATTGGGGCGGAAGTCGCGAGTCGTTTCGCACAGAGAGGCTGTGCGGTCGTGGGGATGGATAGATCGCCGCCGCTTGGGTTTAAGCTGCCTTTCGTGTCCCACGACCTTCCGGACCCTCATCGTTGGTATCAAGTGATTCGAGAGCATCGCGTCAATAAAATAGTACATGCTGGTGGGGTTTCTGGGCCGATGCTGCTTAATGACTCACCCAATAGAATCGTTCAAATTAACTTGGACGGCTTGACTGGATTGCTTGAGGCTGCGCGTATCGAGGGCATAGAGCGCATCATTGGGTTTTCATCGGTGGTTGCTTATGGCGACCACCCTGACTTGAGTGAGATCACCGAGAAGTCGTGGCTTAATCCGTCAAGCATCTACGGTGCGACCAAAGCCGCGGGAGATGCCTTGGTCAACGCCTATTTTCTGAGTCATGGTGTTGACATGGTCACGTTTCGTGTCGCAGGCGGTTATGGTCCCGGTCGAATCACACCTTGCCTGATACGGCTGCTCATTGAGGACGCCTTGGCTGGCCGCAAGAGTCTTGTCTGTGAGGATCCCCATCGGACTCGCCAGTATATCTTTGTCGGTGATGTGGTGGACGCGGTGGTCAAGGCCATGGACCAGCCAAAATTGTCTCAAAGAACCTACAACATTGGCCCGGGCGTGATCCACACGGCACGTGATGTGATTAGCGCGCTCCAATCTTGCCTGCCCAACGCGCAGGCTGAGATTGATCCGGCTGGGATGCGTTGGAACAGTTTTGGAATCGGTTTGCTTAATATTGAGGCAGCCAGACGTGACTTTGGTTTTGAGCCCTCGACTGACCTCGTTGAAGGCATGCGTAAGACCATGGAGTGGGTCTTGCAAAGGCAGGCACAGCGTTGAAAATGGATAACCTTCTTGACTTCAGCGGGCGACGTGTGCTGATCACGGGCGCTGCCAATGGCTTTGGAGAGGCAATCGCCCGAAAGTTTCACGCCTATGGCGCCTTCTTGCTGTTAGCTGACATCGAGTTAGAGCGTGTGCAATCCTTGGCCTCTGAGCTTGGGGGGGTAGGCTACCAGTTTGATCAGTCTGACCCCGCGTCGGTCGATCGCTTGTGCGAGGAGGTTGGCGAGGTAGACATTCTTGTCAACAATGCGGGCATTCTCATCGCAAAACCACTGCTTTCAATGTCCGTGCAAGACGTGCAGGCTTTGGTCGCCACTGACTTTGTCGGCGTTTGGCAGTTGATGCGAGGCGTGGGCGAGGCAATGGTCAACCGCAAGAAAGGTGTGATCCTGTCGATTGGTTCTCAGACAGCTTTTTGTGGTGGAGAGAACCGCGGAATCTATGCCTCGATGAAGGCGGCTGTTTCACAGTTGACACGGGCGGCTGCCGTTGAGTGGGGCCCGTCAGGCGTGAGAGTCGTCTGTTTGGCACCTGGGCGTTCCCTGACCCGCATGACTCAAACAACAGCAACGACGACCTATAAGGGAGACCGTGGCTTAGAGCGCGTGCCGCTGGGTCGATGGGGATCCACCGATGAAGTCGCCAACATGACCCTGTTTCTTTGTTCGGATGCGGCGAGCTATGTGACCGGTGAGACCTTGATTGCGGATGGCGGTTATGTATTGGGGTGAGGCACTTGACTGCGATCCCGATACTGGTCGTAGACCACGTTTTGATCGAACAGTGCGCTGATTTCAGACTCATTAAGGCCGATAGAATTCAAGACATCGGCGGTGTGTTGTCCCAACCACGGCGCAGGTAAGCGGATTTTGGTGAACTCGCCGCTAGACTTAACGGGCGACCCAAATGCCTTGGTTTTACCCATGATCGGATGATCAATCTCCACGATCATGTCGCGCGCCAAAACATGCGGATCTGAAAGCGCCTGGTCAAACGTGTAGACCGGCCCTGCAGGGATCCCAGCCGAGTCGAGTTTGCTTGCCCAGTGAGCCGTCGGCTGAGTCTGCAAGACGCCTTCAATCAACGTTTCTAGGGCATCAGCGTTTTTAACGCGTTCGGAATTGTTCACAAACCTAGGGTCAGCAGCCCATGTGGGTTGCGCGACCACGGAATCACAAAATGCTTGCCAAGCCTTCTCCGTGTTGGCTCCAATGGTGATGTATCCATCAGCGGTCCTGTAAGCCTGATAGGGAGCCGTGCGACGATGCCGAGTGCCCATCGGTAATGGCAGTTCACCAGACCCAAAAAAGGCAGCAATTTCCCAGAAAGACCAGGCCAGGCCTGCTTCGAGCAAGGATGTCTCAACGTACTGCCCTTTCCCAGTCCGCAAGCGCGAAATGTAAGCACCCAAAATGGCGTACAGGCCCGTCACGCCAGAGGCGATATCATTCATTGCGATGCCGACCTTTGTAGGTCTGCCATCGGGTTCGCCCGTCATCTTCATGATGCCGCTCATGCCTTGGGCGATGATGTCGTATCCACCCTTGCTACTGTAGGGGCCGGTTTGCCCGAATCCGGAAAGGGAGCAATAAACAAGACCAGGGTTTGACTCTTTCAAACTCTCGTAATCGATACCCAGTCGTTTAGCCACGCCAGGCCGGAAGTTTTCTGTAACGACATCAGCCCGCTTGGCGAGCGCCATGACAATCTTCTTACCTTCGGCAGACTTCAGGTCAATGGCTAGGCTACGCTTGTTGCGGTTGATGACAGAAAAACAATACGACTCGCCGTTGATCTTTGGGTCAAACGCACGAGATGTGTCGCCACCAGGAAACGCCTCCACCTTGATCACATCAGCGCCCATGTCCCCAAGAATCATTGAGCAATAAGGGCCAGCAACGAAACTGGTGAAATCTAGAACAGTGACACCTTCGAGTGGTAGCGGCATGGTTAACTCCAAAAACATTAAAAAACATTCAACTACTTCATCATCGAGGCCCGCTTTCTATGCAGTTCAATCAAAGCGTTGTCCTCATCGCAGGCGCAGCCAGAGATATCGGCGAAGCCAAAGCCAAGCACCTCGCTAAATCTGGTGCCAAACTCAATGAGGGCGTTTCCATCGACCACATCCATGGTGTATTACTTCATTAAATCTCTATCCAAGAAACACAGGCTTTACCGCCCGCGCCTCGGGTCACAACAGCGCGGATGTCGGGATCCTTATCAAAGTCATTCGCGAGTGCGGTAGGCTCAAAGGATGCTCGGTGAATGTCATTTGCTCATCCCGGTAATGGAAGTCACCATTGCGCGTGGATCACGCTGAGGCCAGCGACCGCTGTCTACCCATCCAATAAAATCGCCTAACTCGCGATTAAAGGCGTCTGCGGCTTCTAGATTGATCGTGTGACCAACGTTGGGTAGCACCACCAACGCAGCTGAGGGGATTGATTGCTTCATCATCAGCCCCGGTAACAGACAAGGCCAATCTTCATCACCATTGACAATAAGAGTCGGCACCGTCATTTTCTCAAACTGATCCTTGAGCTCATATAGGGAAGGGCGTTCCCTTTGGACACCTAATTGGGTGTTGCCTGAGCCCAAAGCCGAATGCTCTTTAAACATTGCCTTAAACTCTTCAAACCCTCGAGGGTCTTTATTCTCGAACTGCACACGGGTAGGGCCCTTGGAGTACATCTCCACGAATGCCTCCATCCCTTGCTCAAAAAGAACAGCGGCTGAGTTTTCATTCTCTTTGCGGAACTGGGCACGCTTTTCGGGTTCGGCACCATACCCGCAACCAGCAACGCAAATTGAAAGCGTGCGCTCTGGATAATTAAGCCCTAAGTGCAAACTGGCAAACCCCCCCATGGATAGGCCCGCCACGTGTGCTTTTTTTGAGCCTACCGCATCCATGACGCACAAGATGTCTTTGACTGCCCGCATTTGCGAGTAAGAAGACACCTCTGCTGGCACGTCCGATGGAGGCCAGCCCCTTGCGTTAAATGTGATGCAGCGATAGCGACGCGCAAAGTGTCGTACTTGTGGCTCCCAGCTTCGGTAGTCGGCGCCAAATTCATGCACAAAAACTAGGTCTGTACCAGAACCCGTCACTTCATAGTAGAGCTTCACGCCATCATCTGTTAACACGTACGACATATCATTATCTCCAAAAGAAAACTATCTAAACTAACCCATATAACTGCGTCGACCGTAGTCGCGCAAGAAGATTCTGATCAGGTGCCGCTTTTTGTCGGGCTCATCGTAGTCAACGTAGTTAGACCGCAGGTGAGCCATTTTAAAATTATTGACGAATTGCATCTGTCCGGCGACAAGCGTGAAAGTTAAATGGTTCTCGGGCTCGGCCAAAATCTCTGAGATGGCATCAATAGCCGCACGTCCTTTGTCATCAAGCTTCTTGCCTTCTAGCCCGTAGCCCACCGGGATGAGCGAACGGTTATAGCGTGCGCGAACGCTCTTGCCATCAAATTGAAACATCGAATGCCAATGCGTCGGATGTTCATTTTTGGCGTGCTCACCTTGCCTGTTCCAGTAGAAGGGCTGGTAGAGCCGCTGCATCAAGGCTGAGTCTCTTTTGCGCAATTCATTGTGTGCGTTCAAAAGACTGCCTGCCTGACTGATGCCACCTTCCTTGGCTGTTCTCAAAACCAGCAACCCGAGGTAAGGAGGCGCAAAATTAAACCCGTAGTCACTATGCCAAGACAGCTCTTGGTTCGTCAGGTCACCTCTGACTGTGACATCCGTTTTCTTACCCGTGTCTTTAACGTCGTAGAGCAAGCGGCCATCATAGGCCTGAGCCACAGGACGGGCAATTCTGCTCGACAGTAACCAATAAATTTGGGTAAGGCTTTCTTTGCTATATTTCTCGACCTCGAGCTTGTCGATAATGGC
>CAMBPA010000021.1 GCA_945869355.1 Bordetella parapertussis | reverse complement strand
TTGACCAGCGAGCTGCTGACGCACTTCTGCTTCAACCGTTGAGGCTGAAACAAGGATGCGATCGCCTTCAGGCGAAATAATGTTTGCGTAGATGTGCATATTCGAGCGGAAAATCTGGAGGCGATTAACTCGCAACTCGGCGATTTTCTTACGCGTCGGTACGGCACGACGCAAACGGGAAATTTTTTTGTCCATGATGTTTCCTTGTTTGCGCGATTATTTCTTCTTGGTTTCTTTGATGATGACGTGCTCGTCAACATAACGAACGCCCTTGCCCTTATATGGCTCTGGCGGACGATATGCGCGAAGCTCTGCAGCCACCTGTCCAACAACTTGCTTGTTGGAGCCCTTGAGAACAATTTCCGTCTGTGTTGGGCATTCGGCTTTCACACCGGCAGGCATTGGATGCACGACATCGTGCGAAAAGCCAAGTTGCAATTTGATCGCGTTGCCTTGAAGAGCGGCGCGGTAACCCACACCAACAAGCGTCAACTTACGCTCAAAGCCTTTGCTCACACCGGTGACCATGTTGGCAACTAAAGCACGAAGCGTGCCCGACATTGCCTTGGCCTGACGCGAATCATTAGCAACGATGAACGACAACTTACCTGCGTCTTCGTTGACGATCACATCGCCGTTCAGTGTCTGCGTCAGGGTGCCCAATGGGCCTTTGACGGTGATCAGACCGGATTGTATTGAAGCCTCAACGCCCTTGGGCAGTTCGACTGGATATTTTGCGATACGTGACATTAGGTTCTCTCCTTAAGCCACGTAGCAGAGCACTTCGCCGCCCACGCCATTGGCGCGTGCTTTGCGATCGGTCATCACACCACGTGAAGTGGAAACAATGGCGACCCCCAGACCGTTCATAACCTGAGGAATGCTGCCGTGACCTTTGTAGATACGTAGGCCAGGGCGCGAGACGCGTTCGATGCGCTCAATCACTGGGCGGCCAGCGTAATACTTAAGGGTGATTTCGAGTTCTGGCTTTTGGGCCGTCCCCTTGATCTGAAAACCATCGACATAACCTTCGTCCTGAAGCACGGCAGCAATCGCTGCCTTAAGCTTGGAGGAGGGCATGCTTACCGATGTCTTGTCTACCTGCTGCGCATTGCGAATGCGAGTCAGCATATCGGCGATTGGGTCGCTCATGCTCATGTTTTATTCTCCTACCAGCTAGCTTTGGTCATGCCGGGGATTTCACCCTTCATAGCCAATTCGCGCAGTTTCATGCGGCCAAGTCCGAACTTGCTGAATACTCCGCGCGCCCGCCCTGTGATCAAGCAGCGGTTACGCTGGCGAACTGGGCTTGCATTGCGTGGAAGCTGTTGCATTTTAAGGCGTGCTTCGTAACGCTCTTCGTCGGTCTTGGTTGAATCTTCGATGATTGCCTTGAGGGCAGCGCGCTTAGCAGCAAATTTCTCTACTGTTTTAGTACGCTTTACATCGCGATTGATCATTGATAGTTTAGCCACGTCTGCGCCCCTTAGTTGCGGAACGGGAAGCTAAACGCTGTCAACAGCGCCTTGGCTTCTTCGTCGGTCTTAGCGGTGGTGGTGATGCTGATGTTCATCCCACGCAACACGTCAATTTTGTCGTATTCAATTTCGGGGAAAATAATCTGCTCTTTCACACCGATGTTGTAATTACCACGACCGTCAAATGCACGGCCGGAAATTCCGCGAAAGTCGCGTACCCGTGGCAGCGCCACAGACACGAGACGGTCGATAAATTCGTACATACGCTGACCACGCAATGTCACCATGCAACCACTTGGATAGTCTTCACGGATCTTGAAACCTGCGATGGCCTTCTTGGTTTTTGTGACAACTGGCTTTTGGCCGGCGATCTTGGTGAGGTCTGATACAGCATGCTCGATGACTTTTTTGTCAGCGACGGCCTCAGACACACCCATGTTAAGTGTGACCTTGGTGATACGCGGTACCTGCATCACACATTCGTAGCCGAACTGCTCACGCAGTTGCGGTGCGATTTTTTGCTGGTAGAGCTCTTGGAAACGTGACATGTTGAGCTCCCTTATGCTTTCGCGCCAACGGTCGCGCCGCTGGAACGATAAACACGAACTTTACGACCGTCGACGTCTTGAATGCCGACGCGCTCACCCTTGCCAGTGGCTGGGTTGAACAGTGCGATGTTCGAAATATGGATCGGCATTGTTTTTTCGATAATGCCGCCGGTTGTGCCCTGCGTGGGGTTCGGGCGCACATGCTTTTTAACCATGTTGATGCCTTCGACCAACACATGGTCTGCATCGACACGCTCAAGCACGGTACCGCGACGCTTTTTGTCGCGACCCGTCAAAACGATTACTTCGTCGCCTTTGCGAATTTTGTTCATGTCGGCTCCTTACAGTACTTCAGGCGCCAAGGACACGATCTTCATGAACTTCTCGCCACGCAGTTCGCGAGTGACGGGTCCAAAGATACGCGTGCCAATGGGCTCGAGCTTGGCGTTGAGCAATACGGCGGCATTACCACCGAAACGAATAAGCGAACCGTCTTTACGACGGACGCCTTTGGCCGTACGAACGACGACTGCGTTATAGATCTCGCCTTTTTTGACGCGGCCACGGGGGGCGGCATCTTTGACGGTCACTTTGATAACGTCGCCGATAGCGGCATAACGGCGCTTGGAGCCGCCGAGCACCTTAATGCACATGACAGAACGTGCACCAGTGTTATCGGCCACGTCCAGCGTGGTCTGCATTTGGATCATGATTTTTCCTGTTCCAACTTAACCAACTTGCTTGCGTGCTTTTCAGCTTGCAGCCAAATCAGTCAGTTTTGGTCCCGTTAGGTGCCACAGAGCACCCTGGGTTGAAATCTGCTAAACAATCTTTCTACTTTTATCGCCTGTCTGGCTAATAACCAAGTGGTTTTTAGGCCAAGCCGTGCAATAAATGCGGTAAAGCCGTGCAGTATATCCCGATATTTTTTTTTGTGCAAGTCTATCGAAGTTGTGTCATATTACCAACATTGGAAGCAACCATTGGGATCTAACTTTATGTACGAAAAACTATCGCTTTACATCAACGGCCAATTTATCTCTGGCGAAGGCCGCAAGACTCAGGACGTAATCAACCCAGCCACGCAAGATGTGCTGGGCCAGCTACCCCACGCCTCCAATGCCGATCTGGATATGGCGCTCCAGGCTGCCGAAAAGGCGTTCACAACCTGGAAAAAGTCGTCCCCAATGGATCGTTCGGCCATCCTGCGTAAGGTTGGCCAGCTGACGCGGGACCGCTCAAAGGAAATCGCCCGGAATATGACGCTTGATCAGGGAAAACCCTTGGCAGAGGCTCTCGGCGAGGTCGTTGGCTGTGCAGACCACTGTGACTGGCACGCCGAGGAGTGTCGCCGCATTTATGGTCGCGTCGTGCTGCCCCGCAGCTCAGACGTGCGTCAGCTCGTCCTCAAGGAGCCCATCGGCGTGTGTGTCGCGTTCACCCCTTGGAACTTCCCGTATAACCAAGCCATTCGTAAGATTTGCGCGGCCGTTGGTTCGGGCTGCACCATTATCCTGAAAGGACCCGAAGACTCACCCAGCGCGGTGATGGCGATTGCTCAGATGTTTCACGACGCCGGGCTCCCACCAGGAGTGTTGAACTTGGTCTGGGGTGAACCCGCCAAAGTATCAGACTATTTGATCCGCTCCCCCATTTCGCGCAAGGTTTCTTTCACTGGCTCGGTGCCTGTTGGCAAGCAGCTTGCCGCGCTCGCTGGTGCGCACATGAAGCGCGTCACGATGGAGTTGGGTGGGCATTCTCCGGTACTGGTGTTCGACGATGCTGATATCGATCGCGCCGCGACGATGTTGGCGAAGTTCAAGATTCGCAACGCGGGTCAAGTTTGCGTATCACCCACGCGCTTCTATGTTCAGAAGAAAGCCTACGACAAGTTTCTAGCGAAGTTCACCGATGTTCTCAAAAACATCAAAGTGGGCAATGGCTTGGACGATGGCGTTGAAATGGGTCCGCTTGCACACGAGCGTCGTGTGCCTGCCATTGCGCGCTTCGTCGAAGACGCGCGCAAGCGCGGCGCGAAAATCGAAATCGGTGGCGATGCGCCATCGGGCAAAGGTTTTTTCTTTCCACCAACCGTCATCACTGGGCTGAAAGACGATGCCCTAGTGATGAATGAAGAGCCCTTTGGTCCCATCGCGCCTGTTGTGCCGTTTAACGATATCGACGAAGTGATCGCACGAGCGAATAGCCTGCCCTTTGGCTTGTCGAGCTATGTGTTCACAAATTCGTTACAGACGGCAACCAAGGTATCTAACTCGATTGAGGCCGGCATGGTCAACATCAATCACTTTGGTAGTGCGCTACCTGAAACACCTTTCGGTGGCATTAAGGATAGCGGCATTGGCAGTGAGGGTGGTGCAGAAACGTTTGACGGATATCTTGTCACAAAGTTTGTGACGCATATCTAAGTAGTCGATCGCGCGCAGGGCATACGGCAACTCCGTCGCTCTGCACGCAGGCTGTAAAAGCAAAAACGCGACGATTTTACTCGTCGCGTTTTTGTTTACTCTAACAGCAACCGTCGTTTGCGCAGCTTCGCGCAAACGCGTTTAGATCACGCGTGCGGCTTCGATCAACTTCGTTGCGGTCCAGGATTTGGAACGCGAAATTGGACGGCCTTCAGCAATCTCAACGGTATCGCCTTCGTTGAACTGATTGGTTTCGTCATGCGCCTTGTATTTAGCAGAGCGCATGATGATCTTGCCAAGCACTGGGTGCTTAACGCGACGCTCGACCAGCACGACAATGGTTTTTTCCATCTTGTTGCTGACGACTTTACCAACCAGCGTACGTTGACGCTTTGGTTTTGTGGTTTGAGCTGTGGTCATATTATTTCCCCGCCTTCTCAGTCATCAAGGTGCGTACGCGTGCGATGTCGCGACGTACTTTACCAATTTGAGTGTGGTTGGTGAGCTGTTGGGTTGCGCGCTGCATACGCAGACCGAATTGCGCCTTCAAGAGGCTCTCAAGTTCTTGTCCGAGTTCTGCAGCAGATTTTGTACGAAGTTCGCTTGCTTTCATATCGTTTCCTTAAGCTCCGATGTGACGCGCGACGAACGTGGTCGAGATCGGCAATTTCGCAGCGGCCAGGCGGAACGCCTCGCGCGCGATTTCTTCACTCACACCTTCCATTTCGTACAGCACTTTGCCGGGCTGAATTTCAGCAACCCAGTATTCCGGGTTACCTTTACCGTTACCCATCCGCACTTCCGCAGGCTTTTGTGAAATTGGCTTGTCAGGGAAGATACGAATCCAGATACGACCACCACGTTTAATGTGACGGTTAATGGCGCGACGGGCTGATTCGATTTGACGAGCGGTCAGGCGGCCGCGGCCGGTTGCCTTAAGACCATACTCACCGAACGAAACGTTAGCGCCACGCGTAGCCAAGCCGGTATTACGGCCTTTCTGCTCTTTGCGATATTTCCTGCGTGCTGGTTGCAGCATGCTTATTCTCCTTCAGGCGCAGGCGCAGCGGCATCAGCCTTGCGCGGTGCGCGACCACGTCCTGCGGGACGGGCTCCGGCCGGACGTGCACCTTCGGGCTTGTCAGCACGTGGTGCGCGACGCGGACGACGCTCTTCTTCGCGAGGGGCGGCGGTTTCAACAGGCAATTCGCCGTTAGCCAACATATCGCCTTTGTATACCCAAACCTTGATGCCAATCACGCCATATGTCGTGTGAGCTTCAGAGGTACCGTAATCGATATTCGCACGCAGCGTATGCAGTGGCACACGGCCTTCGCGATACCATTCTGTACGAGCAATCTCAATACCATTTAGGCGGCCAGCACTCATGATCTTGATGCCTTGGGCACCGAGACGCATGGCGTTTTGCATGGCACGCTTCATGGCGCGGCGGAACATGATCCGCTTTTCGAGCTGTTGCGAGATCGAATCAGCAATCAATTGGGCGTCGATTTCAGGCTTGCGAACTTCTTCGATGTTGACGTGCACTGGCACGCCCATCAAACGCTGCAAGTCTGCCTTGAGGCCTTCGATGTCCTCGCCACGCTTACCGATCACGATTCCTGGGCGAGCCGAGTAAATCGTAATCCGTGCGTTTTTAGCGGGGCGCTCGATGACCACGCGGCCAACTGACGCTTGCTTCAGTTTCTTTTTGAGGTATTCACGTACGCGAATATCAGAGGCAAGCATGCCGCCGAAATCTTTGCCGTCTGCATACCACTTTGAGCCCCAGTTACGTGTGACCGCAAGGCGAAACCCAATCGGGTGTATTTTCTGACCCATCGTGACTCCTTAGGCTCCGACCTTCACAGTAATGTGGCAGGTCTGCTTTTCAATCTGGTTGCCGCGCCCTTTGGCTCGTGCGGAGAAGCGCTTCATCGACTCTGCCTTGTCCACAAAAATCGTGGTGACTTTGAGTTCGTCGATATCTGCACCGTCGTTGTGTTCGGCGTTCGCGATGGCCGATTCAACGGCCTTCTTGAGGATGCCTGCGGCCTTCTTGTTAGTGAAGGTCAGGATGTTTAATGCCTGTGCAACCGACTTGCCACGGATTAAGTCCGCAACGATTCGGGTCTTTTGCGCAGAGATGTGCACCCCACGGATAATGGCTGTGGTTTCCATTTCTTACCTCTTGGCCTTTTTGTCTGCAGCATGACCCTTAAACGTACGGGTCAGCGCAAACTCGCCGAGTTTATGGCCGACCATGTTCTCGTTGATATACACGGGAACGTGCTGACGACCGTTATGAACAGCAATCGTCAACCCGATAAATTCGGGAAGGATTGTTGAACGACGCGACCAGGTTTTGATCGGTTTTTTACCTTTTTCAGCGACAGCAACCTCGACCTTTTTGGCCAAGTGTGCGTCGACGAATGGGCCTTTCTTGACTGAACGTGACATGATTCGCCCTCTTATTTACGCTTGCGGCGTTGGACGATCATATTGTCCGTCCGCTTGTTGCTACGGGTCTTGTAACCCTTAGCTGGGGTACCCCATGGACTGCGTGGCTCGCCGCCTTCGCCGGTACGACCTTCACCACCACCGTGTGGGTGATCTACCGGGTTCATTGCCACACCACGCACCGTGGGACGAATACCGCGCCAACGTACCGCACCGGCTTTACCGATTTGACGCAGGCTGTGTTCTTCGTTGCCGACTTCACCGATCGTTGCGCGGCACTCAATGTGTACGCGACGAACCTCTCCAGAGCGCAGGCGAACCTGCGCGTAGGTGCCTTCACGAGCGAGCAAGACTGCCGAAGCGCCTGCCGAACGTGCCATCTGTGCGCCCTTACCAGGCAGCATCTCGATGCAGTGAATAGTCGTACCCACCGGAATATTGCGAATAGGCAACGTGTTACCTGCGCGGATGGGGGCTTCGATACCCGACACCAGCGTTGTGCCTACTTCAAGACCGCGAGGAGCGATGATGTAACGGCGCTCACCGTCTGCATAACAGAGCAATGCTAAGTGTGCAGTGCGGTTAGGGTCATATTCAAGACGCTCAACCTTTGCTGGAATGCCGTCTTTATTACGACGGAAGTCTACAAGGCGATAGTGCTGCTTATGACCACCACCACGGTGGCGGATTGTGATGTGACCGTTGTTATTACGGCCAGACCCACGGATTTTCTTTTCGAGCAACGAGGCAACGGGCGCGCCTTTATGCAGGGTGGGGGTAACCACCTTGAGCATGCCGCGACGACCGGGCGAGGTTGGCTTAACTTTTAAGAGAGCCATTTAGTTGACCTCCGCCAAATTGATTTCTTGACCGTCTTTGAGTGAGACATATGCCTTGCGCTCGTTACGACGGTGGCCAGTGAAACGGCCGAAACGCTTAACCTTGCCCTTGCGATTCAAAACCTGGACCGATTCAACCTGCACTTTGAAGAGCAGTTCAACAGCGGCTTTGATCTCAGGCTTCGTTGCATCTGCAACAACACGGAAAGCAACCTGATTGCTTTTCTCTGCAACAAACGTAGCTTTTTCAGTCACGATTGGTGCCAAGATGATTTGCATTAGACGATGATCGTTCATGCCAGCATCTCCTCGAGTTGAGCGATGGCCGACTTTGTGATCACGACTTTTTTGTAATGAATCAGCGAGAGCGGATCGGCGTTGCGCGGTTCGACTACGGCAACATGTGGCAAGTTGCGGGTAGCAAGGTAGAGATTTTCATCGACGGAGTCGGTGATGATCAGTACTGACTCTAGGCCCATGATCTTGAGCTTTTCAGCAGCAAGCTTGGTCTTGGGCGACTCGAGTGTGAAGGCATCGACGATCGAGATGCGGTCTTCGCGAGCCAACTGGGAAAGGATCGCGCGTAAACCGGCGCGATACATTTTCTTGTTGACCTTTTGGCTGAAGTTCTCTTCAGGCGAATTTGGAAATGCGCGACCACCCCCACGCCACAAGGGCGAGGATGTCATACCAGCACGAGCACGGCCCGTCCCTTTTTGACGGAATGGCTTTTTCGTCGAGTGATGGACTTCGGCGCGGGTCTTTTGAGCGCGGTTGCCGGAACGTGCATTCGCCTGGAAGGCGATCACGATCTGGTGCACGAGCGCTTCATTAAAGTCACGACCGAAAACTGTATCAGGCGCAGCAAATGTTGCCGAAGACTGACCTTTGTCGTTCAGGAGCTTGATATCCATCGATTAGGCTCCTTTTTTGGCTGGTGCCTTGATGGCCGGGCGCACAACGATGTCTGCACCTGCGTAGCCAGGGACAGCGCCCTTGACCAGCAACAGACCACGTTCGGCGTCAACACGGACGACATCAAGATTTTGCACGGTACGGGTGTCGTCGCCAAGGTGGCCAGACATGCGCTTACCGGGGAAAATACGACCAGGATCTTGCGCCTGACCAATCGAACCAGGCACGCGGTGCGAACGGCTGTTACCGTGTGAGGCGCGTTGTGATTTGAAGTGGTGGCGCTTGATCGTGCCGGCGAAGCCTTTACCAATAGTGGTGCCGGTTACGTCGACTTGCTGGCCGGCTTCGAAAACGCTTTCAACAGCGACCACGCTACCAGGCGTGAATTCGGCTGCGCGAGCAGGATCGAGACGGAATTCTTTGAGGATGCTACCGGCTTCTACACCAGCTTTGGCGTAATGACCGGTTTGCGGCTTGGCTACACGGGAAGCGCGACGAGCGCCGTAAGCAACTTGAATGGCGGCGTAGCCGTCAGACTCAAGCGACTTTACCTGGGTGACGCGGTTGTTCGACACGTCCAATACTGTTACGGGGATGGACTCGCCATCTTCCGTAAAAATACGGGTCATGCCGACCTTACGGCCAACCAGCCCAAGCCGATGTGCGGCAGGCGTGGGTGTCGATTTCGACATCATATTCTCCGGGGTAAAAACCCGATTCCCGACTACGATTGGTCGGGGCTGATAAAACCCGAAATTTTCGGGTGCTCATGTACTGCGAAGACCTTAAATGATCTTTTTATCCTGCCAAATTTCGGCAAGTCTTGCATTCTAGCACTATTTTTTGATTACTGCAGCGCAATTTCGACGTCTACGCCAGCTGGCAAGTCCAAACGCATCAATGCGTCTACGGTCTTATCGGTTGGATCGACGATGTCCATCAGGCGCTGGTGCGTGCGGATCTCAAACTGGTCGCGCGATGTTTTGTTCACGTGTGGTGAACGCAACACGTCGTAACGACGAATGCGCGTTGGCAGTGGAACCGGACCGCGTACAACGGCGCCAGTGCGCTTTGCCGTATCAACGATCTCAGCAGCCGACTGATCGATAAGTTTGTAATCAAACGCTTTCAGACGGATACGGATTTTTTGATTTTTCATGGCGATTCTCAAAGAGCGAAAAGAACGAAAGGCCGCGAACGTTTAAATTCGCGGCCTGGTTAATTACTTCAGGATTTTAGCAACGACGCCGGCGCCCACAGTGCGGCCACCTTCGCGGATTGCAAAACGCAGGCCTTCTTCCATGGCGATTGGAGCCAACAGCTTGACTGTCATCGCAACGTTGTCGCCTGGCAGAACCATTTCTTTG
>CAMBPA010000020.1 GCA_945869355.1 Bordetella parapertussis | reverse complement strand
TACGGGGATGTTGGAGTTACCAGAAAACTTCTGGAATAAGCATGGCAAGGGGGTTGAATCCTGGCAACAAGGCGGCACAACCTTCTACCGAATCAACGGGCCTTTATGCCATCAATTCATGGTCAACCAGTTTGTGTACTTCGAAGGTTCTATGCCTTTGTATGCACAAGTGCGCGAAGTAAACGGAAAAACCGCGGTGCTCGCGACGCTGCGTGACTTCACGCACGGTAAGAACAACGTCTGGGGTGTGACAGCACGCAATCGCGAACAAAATTTTGCGTTGAATCTATTGATGAACCCTGAGTGCGATTTTGTTTCTTTACTCGGGCAGGCCGGCACAGGCAAAACACTGATGACGCTCGCAGCAGGTCTTGCTCAAGTGCTGGAGACAAAACGTTATAGTGAAATCATCATGACACGCGTGACGGTCCCAGTGGGTGAGGATATTGGCTTCTTGCCAGGGACTGAAGAAGAGAAGATGCAACCCTGGATGGGCGCGCTCGAAGATAATCTTGAAGTCTTAAACATGGGTGATGCCGACGGCGGAGGCAACGAATGGGGACGCACCACAACCTTGGATTTAATCCGTTCGAAAATTAAAATCAAGTCGCTGAACTTTATGCGCGGCCGAACATTTTTGAATAAGTATCTCATTATCGATGAGGCACAAAACTTGACGCCCAAACAAATGAAAACGCTCATCACGCGGGCGGGACCTGGCACCAAAGTCATTTGTTTAGGAAACATTGCTCAGATCGATACACCGTACCTGACTGAGGGCAGCTCTGGACTGACCTTTGTGGTGGATCGCTTCAAAGGCTGGCCACATGCAGGCAGCGTGACGCTACAACGCGGCGAACGCTCACGTTTGGCAGACTATGCCGGGGAAGTGCTGTAAATGTCGATGCCTGTTGCTCTGACGATCGGTGATGCAGCAGGCATTGGCCCTGAAATTGTGGTCAAACTCCATGCGCAAGGCTTGCCTGCAGCTTGCGTGGTGTACGGGGACCTCGGTGCGCTCACACGCGCGGCGCGGATGCTTGGGTCTGCTGTGCAGTGCATCGCCATCGAATCATTGCAAGACGTCCCTGCAGACCCTCGCCCGGGCTACCTTTACGTGCGTCCGACTCATCCTTCGCTTCCGGAGGATCTGCCGTTAGGACGCGTTGACGCTCGAGCCGGCAGCGCGGCCGTGAACGCCTTACGTATGGCAATCGACGATGCGATGCAGCAGCGTGTTCGCGCGATCGTCACTGCCCCACTGAACAAAGAGTCGATGCACGCCGCAGGGATCGACTTTCCTGGTCATACAGAAATACTCGCTGAGCAATCGGGCACAGAGCATGTCGCCATGATGTTGGTCAACGATCAGTTACGCGTCATCCTTACCACCATCCATATCCCGTTAGCTGAAGTGCCCCACACACTGACGATCGAGCTTGAAAAACGAACGATCGAACTGGCGCATCAAGCCTGCCTGGCCATGGGCATACACGCCCCACGTATCGCGGTTGCAGGGCTTAATCCGCACGCAGGAGAGCAGCGCAAATTTGGTGACGAAGATCTCGACATCATTGCACCGGCCATCGCTCTTGCGCGTGCTCAGGGAATCGATGCGACGGGACCCTGGCCGGGCGATACTGTTTTCATGCGCGCACGCCAAGGCGAGTTTGATATTTGCGTCGCCCAATATCACGATCAAGGCCTTATCCCGATCAAGTATCTCGGTTTAGACCAAGGTGTGAATGTCACTGTGGGGCTGCCGTTTGTGCGGACCAGTGTGGACCACGGCACGGCTTTCGATATTGCAGGAAAAGGCGTGGCGGATTCGTCTTCGTTGCGTGCAGCATTGGATTTAGCGCTGGCTCTCACAAAGCGATGAAACGCATCCCTCAGTAGGTGTAAACCCTATACATTACGTCTTTACGTAAAATTTTAGGTTAACTAACCTGCCTAAGTATATAATTTGAATGGTTTTTATACTTTAAGAGGCGCTGGGAATGCGTTTGTCGCTCGCTTTACCCCTACAAAAAGCATGGATTTCAAGCGTAATTTGCTTGGCAATCGCTGCATCGCCTTTTGTCGCAAGCGCTCAACAATCTGCGCCAAGCGGCACTTCCGCGACGCAAGCTGCGAAACCCAAGAAAACCACCACCACAAAGAAAAAACAGCAAACAAGCAAAACGACAAAACCAGCAACACCTAGCGCCTCCCCAAGCAAGAAAGCTGCGCCCGCAGGCGCCCCGCAGGGTAATCGCGCTGTCACACCCAAGAATGCAAAAACTCCGGTGGGCGCCAAAGCCGTTGTGCCTGCTGCCAATCATGGCAAGAGTGCCGCAGCTGCGGCAGCAGGTGCGGTGGCCGCATCGGGCGGCTTACGTTCGAATGTCGTATTTGTACAAGACTTAAATAGCAAAGCTGTTCTGTACTCGCGCAACGAGCAAGTTGTTCGCCCGATCGCTTCCATCACAAAATTGATGACTGCTGTCATCGTTGTAGATGCGAAACTTCCGATGAGTGAAGTGATTCAAATCACGCAGGCTGACGTAGACGTTGTGAAACACAGCCGCTCACGTCTAGCCGTGGGTGCAAAACACACGCGCGGCGACCTCATGCATTTAGCGTTGATGTCTTCAGAGAATCGTGCTGCCCACGCCTTAGGACGCAGCTACCCTGGTGGTATGACGGCCTTCGTGAGCGCCATGAATGCCAAGGCTCGTGAACTTGGCATGGCGCAATCAACCTTTGTGGATCCCACAGGACTGTCAAGTGGGAACGTATCCACGCCACGCGACCTCGTCAAACTATTGCAAGCATCAGCCGCACGGCCTTCGATTCGCTTTTATACGACTGACCAGCAGCACGAAGTGCGCTCAGCCGGACACCCCACACTCTTTCGAAACACCAACATGCTTGTGAGCAATCCAAGTTGGGATATTAAGGTTTCCAAGACTGGCTTCATCAATGAGGCGGGTCAATGTCTGGTGATGGTGGCGCGAATTAACAATCGGGACACAGCGATTGTGCTACTCAATGCTGAGGGAAAGGGCACACGAATAGGCGATGCCATCAAAATCAGGCAAATGATTCAAGCCAAGCAAGTTGCCTCAGCGCCCGTTGAAGTTGCTCGTTTGAACTAACCCACTGCGTCGCATCAGCCTAGTAGCTCGATTGCGACGACCCACCTGCAAAGTTCAAAAAGCGTGTACTCGAGCCTTGGAAGGTTAAGCGCACCGTGCCTATCGGGCCGTTACGCTGCTTAGCAACAATAATTTCAGCCGTTCCCTTATCGGGTGAGTCTGGGTTGTAGACCTCATCGCGATAAATAAACAAAATCAAATCAGCGTCTTGCTCAATCGCACCTGATTCGCGCAAGTCACTCATGACTGGACGTTTATTAGGGCGTTGCTCAAGGCTACGATTCAACTGGGAGAGCGCAATGACTGGGCATTCCAGCTCTTTAGCCAAGGCCTTAAGTGAACGACTGATTTCGGAAATTTCTGTGGCGCGGTTCTCACCACTCGAACTTGCCCCCATCAACTGCAAGTAATCGATCACAATCAAGCCCAAACGTCCGCACTGACGTGCCAAGCGACGAGCGCGTGCACGCACCTCTACCGAGCTCAGCGCAGGGGTTTCATCGATATACAACTGTGCATCTTGCATGCGCTGCACGGCGTGCGTCACACGAGGCCAATCGTCTGCGAGTAATTTTCCGGTTCGCATTCGATGCTGATCGAGCATGCCAACCGAACCCAACATACGCATCGCGAGCTGAACCGCTCCCATCTCCATGGAGAACACGGCCACAGGCAATCCATGTTCAATCGCGACATGTTCAGCGATATTCATTGCAAGCGAGGTTTTACCCATCGAGGGGCGCCCGGCCACGATGACGAGATCGCCGCCGTGAAAGCCCGAGGTCAAGCGATCAAGGTCGGTGAAGCCCGTGGGCACACCCGTGACATCATTATCGCCCTCGCGGTGATAGAGCTCGTCAATACGCTCCACCACTTCGGACAACAAGGGCTGTATTTCTCGGAAGCCTGTCGTGGCCTTCGCGCCTTCCTGGGCGATCTTGAAGACCTTAGACTCGGCCTCGTCAAGTAACTGACGCGCCTCCTTGCCCTGCGGATTAAAAGCGGTTGCGGCGATTTCGTCCGCGACGCTCACCAACTTACGCAACATGGATCGCTCGCGTACGATTTCAGCGTAGCGGCGGATGTTTGCGGCGGAGGGAGTGTTGTGCGCCAGCGCGTTCAAATAGGCTAAACCACCCACTTCCTCAGACTTCCCCACGCTCGCAATCGACTCATGCACAGTCACCACATCTGCAGCACGAGACAAATTGATCAAGCGGGCAATGTGGTGCCAGATCAATCGGTGCTCAAACCGATAGAAGTCATCCTCATTCACAACATCCGTGACACGCTCCCACGCTGCATTATCAAGCAGCAAGCCGCCCAATACCGACTGCTCCGCCTCGACTGAGTGAGGAGGAACGCGCAGGTATTCGAGCTGAGGATCGGGAGTGTTATTCATCAGGTAATGATAACCGCAAGGCATCGCTAACGTACAACAAACCTCTAATATCTCGGCCCGGCAGGCGTTTTAAAAAACATCCAAGATACCGTTGAATCGACCCAATGACGCTGCCCAGACGACGTAATTGATCCTCAACCTCTGGATCAGGATTTGCTTGCAAATAAGTCTGTAATAAGCGAAGACACAAGGCCTGCCGCTCGTCGGGACCGAACTGCTCTCCGCGCAAGCCAGCCATCGAAGAAAGCATCTGATAGACATCGTAAGCCTGAGCAAGAGGGCGAGACAACGCTTCCCCAATGTTTTCCTCAAAATCGATTCGGGTCATCACGAGGCCTTCGCACATTAGATTACGCAATTGGGCCCCGCCATGCACAAAACCAGCGCGATGAAAGGCAGCCAAGTCCTGCGCCGCACGATCCATCCAGAGGAGCCGAATGGCTGGGGTGTCAATGCGAATTAGATAAGGCATATCCTGCCCGACATACTCGAGAACCAACACGCCCGGCTCATGATGCCACACCGTGGGCACGCGACAACCCTGTCTCTTTAAAAATTCTAGCCTGCTCGCCTCGTCATTTAAGCTCGTGCGCATCAGCACCGATACCGACGGCCGCTCGCCAAGCGTCAACCAGCAAATAAGTGACAATATCCCAGCACGCAGATAGTGTATTGCGTTCACAATTGCGTCGGTAAGCTTAGGCCGACGTAGCTTGATGACACAACGATGCCCGGCTATATCAACGATATGCACAGACGAGGGCTCAGCGCGATGGTCTGCGAGCCACCGTGTAATCGCCAACTGCAAACCAGGATCAGATGTAGACATAAACAGGACATTCAAAAATCAAAAAGCCGGCACGGGCCGGCTTTTTAATTGACAGGATGCGAACTTAAACGAGATCGCCAACCACAACTACGGTGATGCTGCTCACGACGTCTGGATGCAACGAGAGTTGCACGGAGAATTCACCCACGGTCTTCAGTGGACCTTCAGGCAAACGCACTTGTGCTTTTTCAATACCAGCAAAACCCGCAGCAACCAAGCCGACAGCGATGTCCATGTTGGTGACAGAACCAAACAGACGACCATCTACGCCCGCTTTTTGAGTGATGCTCAGTGAGAAGCTTTCCATACGCTTACCAAGCGCCTCGGCGGCAGCCAATTTTTCAGCCTGAACTTTTTCGAGCTCTGCGCGGCGCAGTTCAAACTCTTTAAGAGCTGACTCCGTGGCACGGCGTGCTTTTTTCTGGGGAATTAGAAAGTTACGGGCGTAGCCATCACGCACACGCACGACTTCACCGAGATTCCCTAAGTTAACGACTTTTTCGAGAAGAATAATTTGCATAGTAGGCCTCGGAATCAGTTGTGGTTGTCAGTGAAAGGCAGCAAAGCCAAAAAGCGCGCCCGCTTGATTGCTGAGTCGAGCTGGCGCTGATAAATCGCCCTCGTACCTGTCAAACGAGCAGGAATGATCTTGCCGTTTTCTTGAATGAAATCACGCAGTGTGTCGAGATCTTTGTAATCAATCTCATCAACGCCGGCGGCGCTAAAACGACAAAATTTACGACGCTTGAACAGCGGATTTTGTTGAGTGAACTTCTTTTTTTCTTTACGTTTACCGAAGAAAGCCATGATATGCCCTATTCAAATTTGTTCGATGCGCTGCGCATGCAGCCTATATTTTTGAGAATCTTTTCTAACCGGAGCCAAAAAACCTTGGACGTTTACTGAGCGTCCCAAACTTATCGTGTTAGTCATTTGTGCTAAGTCTGCCATTGCCACCACGGTGATGCTGAAGGTGATGCGACGTGGCTGACCTGCTTCAATCACTTCGGACTCGTGAGCGAGTAAGAATTCGAGAACTGGGACCCCAGACGGTGTGTACCTTAAGGGAGAAAGCTCTACAACCTGACCCTGCACTTCAAGCCGATTCACAACAAATCCGGATTACTCAACGTCGTCGGACATCGACTCTGCAGATGCCTTACGCGCCTCATCACGCTCGACTTGTTTCATCATGATTGAGGGCTCAGTCTGAGCAGCCTTGGTCTTGATCACGAGGTGACGCAATACAGCATCGTTGTAACGGAAAGAATGTTCGAGTTCGTCCATTGTCGCCTGGCCGCACTCAATGTTGAAGCACAAGTAATGCGCTTTTACCAATTTTTGAATGGGATAGGCAAGTTGACGACGACCCCAATCTTCGGTGCGGTGAACTTTACCGCCCTGAGTCGTCACTAGCGCTTGATAGCGCTCGACCATCGCGGGCACTTGCTCGCTCTGATCCGGGTGAACAATAAAAACGATTTCATAATGGCGCATGCAATGCACTCCTGAGGATGTCCGACGCGTTGCATGAAAACAAAGCGCCGGGGGCAGCCCGCCAAGGCCAAAGATTGGCTGGTCGAGCAAGAAAGTCTATTATTTTCGCGTATTTACACGTAAAACGCAAATCAGGGGATGAAGCGCGCCCGAATGCTCCGCTCAATCCCAGCGGCATCCAAACCAACGCCCGCTAACAAGGCGCCCTGCTCCCCGTGATCGATAAATCGATCCGGTAAGCCCAACTGAAGAACAGGACAGGTCAGTCCAG
Source organism: Bordetella parapertussis (assembly GCA_945869355.1). Lineage (GTDB taxonomy): Bacteria > Pseudomonadota > Gammaproteobacteria > Burkholderiales > Burkholderiaceae_B > Zwartia > Zwartia parapertussis_F. The sequence continues at coordinate 3,027 of CAMBPA010000020.1, read as the reverse complement.
CCGCATTCAGAAACTCCGTCACAGCACTCCCTGCACCGCCCATGATCGCGCCCTCCTCAAGCGTAACCAAGCCGCGGTGCTCTGCCGCCATCTGTCGCACAAGCTCCGCATCAAGCGGCTTGACGAAGCGCATATCCACAACCGTTAGGTCTAGAGACTCAGCAACCTTTAGCGCTGCAGGTAGCAAGGTACCAAACACTAATAGGGCCAAATCCTTACCCTGACGACGAATAATCCCGCGTCCGACGGGGACGGTATCCAAACCGGCGCTGATCGCCGCCCCCGCCCCCGATCCTCTCGGATATCTAACCGAGGCCGGACCTGGATGCTGATAACAGGTCGTCAGCAATAGTCGGGTCTCGTTTTCATCTGAAGGAGTGGCCACAACCATATTCGGGATGCAGCGCAGAAAGGCGATGTCATAGTTTCCAGCATGCGTCGCGCCATCCGCTCCCACCAAGCCCGCGCGATCCAATGCAAAGGTGACGTCTAGATCCTGCAAGGCTACATCGTGGATCAACTGGTCGTAGCCGCGCTGCAAAAACGTGGAGTAAATTGCCACAACCGGTTTCTGACCTTCACAGGCTAAGCCCGCAGCAAAGGTCACCGCGTGTTGCTCAGCAATGCCCACGTCAAAGTAGCGCTTGGGGAAGCGTTTTTCAAACGCCACCATTCCGCTGCCTTCGCGCATCGCAGGCGTTACACCTGTGAGCCTTGGGTCGTGCTCGGCCATATCACACAACCAGGTTCCAAAGACCTGCGTAAAGGTTGTTTTGGGCGCTGCCGCGGGCTTTTGAATGCCGACGGCCGGATCAAATTTTCCGGGGCCGTGATAAAGAACGGGATCCGCCTCGGCCAGTTTGTAACCCTGCCCTTTTTTGGTCACGACATGTAAAAACTGCGGCCCTTTCAAGGCACGCATATTTTGTAACGTTGGGACCAAAGCATCCAGGTCATGCCCATCAATGGGCCCAACATAGTTAAAGCCCATTTCTTCGAAAAGCGTAGCAGGGGTCACCATCCCCTTCGCATGCTCCTCAAAGCGACGTGCCAACTCAAGAACAGGCGGAACATGTTGCAGCACTGCTCGCCCCATATTTTTAGCTGCAGCGTAAAACTGACCAGACATGAGTCGTGCAAAATAACGATTCAGCGCACCGACGGGCGGCGAAATCGACATATCGTTGTCGTTCAAAATCACCAACAAATTGATATCGGGTGTGACGCCAGCGTTATTCATGGCTTCAAACGCCATGCCAGCCGACATCGCACCATCTCCGATGACTGCAATATGCTGGCGCGACACCCCAGCATTTCGAGACGCGACCGCCATGCCCAGTGCAGCGGAGATCGAAGTCGACGAATGCGCGGTACCAAATGCGTCGTGCTCGGACTCGCTACGCTTTGGAAAACCAGAGATGCCGCCAAGCTGACGTAAGCCACTCATATGCTCTTTGCGACCAGTCAGAATCTTGTGGGGGTAGGACTGATGGCCAACGTCCCAGATGATGCGGTCATGCGGTGTGTTGTAAACATAGTGCAAAGCGACCGTTAGCTCCACCGTTCCGAGGTTCGAGGAAAGATGTCCACCCGTGCGCGAGACCGACTGCAACACAAATCCGCGTAGCTCGTCCGCCAATTGCTTCAGGCCGCGTCGATCCAGCCCCTTAATATCGGCTGGGCTGTGAGTTCTATTTAGTAAATCTGTTGACATAGTGTTCAATGAGTTCGTTCGTATCGGATCACAACAATTAGTGATCGCGCAACACAATAAAGTCTGCCAGTCCACCTAACAAACTGGCCGCATCACCCAACGGTGACAGTGCTTGGCGAGCCGTCCGATGCAATGACGTTACGAAGGACTGCGCGCCTTCCAGTCCCATCAAGGTCACGTAAGTGGGCTTGTTTGCTGCGGCGTCCTTGCCAGCCGTTTTACCAAGCACAGCCGTGTCAGTCGTCACATCCAGCACGTCATCCACCACTTGAAACGCCAAGCCTATCGCACTGGCGTATTCGTGGAGGCTGCGCTCTTGCAACGCATGCGCACCCGCCACGAGTCCGCCTAGCTTTACACTGGCCGCAAGCAATGCGCCTGTTTTAAGCAAGTGCATCTGTTGCAGTTCTTGTTGCGACAAGGTTTTACCTACACTTGCCAAGTCAATGGCCTGACCGCCCGCCATTCCCAGGCTTCCCGCCGCTTGTGCCAGCATACGCGTCGCTTTGACCACAGTCTCAGGAGCCAAGGGCATTTGGGCTAACAAGTCAAAGGCCAGTGGCTGCAGCGCATCGCCCGCCAACAACGCAGTGGCTTCGTCGTAATGCACATGTAGGGTTGGGCGACCGCGGCGTAACATGTCATCATCCATGCACGGCAAGTCGTCATGCACTAAAGAGTAGGCATGGACGAGTTCGACTGCCGCTGCAGCGCGGTCGAGAGATTCATTCATTGCGCTCGTTGCTGTGTTGGGACGCATACAGGCATTACCCGCTGCATAGACCAAGGCAGCACGAATCCGTTTCCCTCCGCCGAGCACGGCATAGCGCATTGCCTGATGCAACCGCGCCGGCACCTGATCAGCGGGCGGCAACAAGCGCTCGAGAACCTGCTCGATATGTTGCGCGCGCTCAGCGAGCCAACCCATTAAGGCGCTTTCCGTCACTATCATGAAGCTTCGCGATCCAGTCCCTCGAAGGGTTTGAGCATGCCGGCGTCTAAAACCTTGACTTGCTGCTCGGCTTGCGCCAAGCGCTCTTGGCAGATACGCGTTAAAGCAACCCCACGGCGATAAGCGGCCAGGGATTCTTCGAGCGGCAACTCACCAGACTCCATGGAGGCGACGAGCGCCTCAAGCTGCAACAAGGCAGTTTCAAAGTCTTGTGGCAAGGTCGGATCGAGATCCTCGCGGCCAGGCTGCAGATCGGCCACAGATTTGTTAGCTTTGGGCAAGCAAAACTCCGTTCAGGGCTGGGTTAATGACAAACCTGACAACAGGTGAGTTGTCTATTGTACGAGAACATCGCCCCCCC
>CAMBPA010000019.1 GCA_945869355.1 Bordetella parapertussis | reverse complement strand
AGCCCTACCCACCAATCTGTTTTTTCGTTGGACATATTTGACTCCGAAATTAGTTACTGAACATCAAGGCGGTTAGCAGAAAGTCGAGACTTAGTACGGCGAGCGAGCCCGCGACGACAGTACGAGTGGTGGCGCGAGCGACCCCTTCGGGTGTCGGCCGTGCCTGCCAGCCTTCAAACAATGCAATCAGAGTGACTGCCACACCGAACACAATACTTTTAATCACGCCATTCATGACGTCTTTCCACACATCGACACCGCTTTGCATTTGTGACCAGAACGCACCTGTATCGATGCCGATCAGCAGCACCCCTACTATCCAACCCCCCAGGATGCCCACCATTGAAAAAACGGCGGCCAAGACAGGCATCGCAATGACGCCGCCCCAAAAGCGGGGCGCCAATACACGCCGCACGGGGTCAACGGCCATCACTTCCATTGCAGCCAGTTGTTCGCCCGCTCTCATCAGCCCAATTTCCGCGGTGAGCGACGTGCCAGCGCGTCCGGCAAACAGGAGCGCAGTGACCACGGGCCCGAGCTCGCGGGTAAGAGATAGTGCGACCAGCAGCCCGAGCGCTTCTTCGGAGCCATAGCGGTTTAGCGTGTAATAGCCTTGCAGACCCAGCACGAAACCGACAAAGAGCCCCGATACCGCAATGATCAATAAGGAGTGATTACCGATAAAGTGAATTTGTTGCGAGACGAGCCGTGGGCGTTTGAACACAATGCTACTGGCCGCAAGTAAGCGAATAGAGAAACGGGTGAAGACACCCAGGCCGATGACTCGTTTGCGTACCGCGGCCCCGAGTGCGGCAATACCCTTTGGCGAAGTCATTGGAGGGCGCCTTGCCGGGCCAGCCAAGATTCAAAGGCTGGTGTGCTTGGATATTCGAACGGGACCGGTCCGTCGGGATGGCCATTTAAAAATTGTTGTACGTAAGGGTCGGTTGATGCGTGGAGCGTGGCAGGCGCGCCATGCGCTTTGATGCAGCCTTGGCCGACAAGGTATACCTGATCCGCAATCGCGAAGGACTCTGCGATGTCGTGGGTGATGACGACGCTTGCGCAACCGAGACGGTCGGACAGGTTGCGGATGAGTCGTGCTGTGATGCCTAAGGAAATTGGATCGAGACCGGCGAAAGGCTCATCATATAAAACGAGCTCTGGTTCAAGAATGACAGCCCGCGCTAAGGCTACTCGCCGAGCCATACCGCCCGACACTTCAGAAACTTTCAGATGCGCGGCGCAGCGTAAGCCGACAGAATCTAGAGTATTGAGCACGCGCGAGAGCGTCTCGGCTTGGCCAAGCGAAGCATGTTCGCGCAGGGGAAACGCGACGTTCTCAAAGACATTTAAATCGGTGAAGAGCGCGCCTTGTTGAAACAAAACGCCCATGCGTTGACGCAGGGCTTGAAGTTGGCGGGCATCGGTCTGGGCCAGATCTTGATCAAATAAGGTCACCACGCCACCGCGCGCCCGTAACTGTCCTGTGGCGGCGCGCAGCAAGGTGGTTTTGCCTGAACCCGAGCCCCCCATCATGGCCACCACCTGGCCACGGGACACCTCGAGTGAAATATCGCGCAACACGGTGAAATCGCCATAGCCTAGCGAGACGCTATCTAGGCGTAGCACCGGATTGTTACAGGTGGAGGCAGGCGAGGGCATGTTGAACCAAAAGGATCGGGTCTTTGCCGTAAAGCTCAGTCAGAGCGTGCGGGCAGTCGTGGCCGTATTGTAGCCCCGACAGCCCGCTATCTGCACCGCCATTGCAGGGTCTGAGAGGTCTTTAGCGAGGCAAGACGCTCGAGCCCATCAGGAATTCATCCACCGAGCGCGCGCACTGACGACCCTCCCGAATGGCCCATACCACCAAGGACTGGCCACGGCGCATATCACCCGCTGCGAAAACCTTGTCGTCGCTACTACGGTAGTCGTCCGTATTGGCGCGAGCGTTGCCGCGTGGGTCTTGATCGATACCGAAGGCTTTGAGTATGTTGCTCACCGGGGCGACAAAACCCATTGCTAACAAGACGAGATCAGCTTGAATATCGAATTCAGAGCCCTTCACTTCCTGCATTTTCATCTGGCCAGTCGACTTGTCCTTGACCCACTCGACGCGGCAAGCGACGAGTTTTTCTACTTTGCCGTTCTTGCCGACCAGTGATTTGGTGGTCAGTGCCCAGTCACGCTCTGCACCCTCTTCGTGGGAGGATGAGGTGCGTAGTTTCGCGGGCCAATAGGGCCAAGTCAGTGCCTTGTTTTCGCTTTCGGGGGGCCGAGGCATCAATTCGATCTGCGTGACCGACTTCGCGCCATGGCGATTACTGGTGCCGACGCAGTCTGAACCGGTATCGCCACCGCCAATCACGACCACGTGCTTGCCCTCTGCCAACACTTGACCGGCGACTTTGTCGCCAGCGACGATCTTGTTCTGCGGGCGCAGGAAGTCCATGGCATACATTACGCCGTCGAGCTCACGCCCGGAGACGGGCAAATCGCGAGGTGTCTCGCAGCCGCCCGCCAACACGACGGCATCAAACTCTCTTTTAAGCGCTTCGGGCGTCTTGACCGTGAGTGCTTTGTCAGGCGAGTCCCCGGCCTGACCGATGTAGTGTGAGGTTTTGAAGGTCACACCTTCGGCGTGCATTTGCGCCACACGCTGATCAATCAACTGCTTTTCAAGCTTGAAGTCAGGGATGCCGTAGCGAAGCAGGCCGCCAATACGGTCGTTTTTTTCGAAGACGGTCACGTCGTGGCCCACACGTGCTAACTGCTGCGCGCAAGCCAGACCTGCGGGGCCCGAACCAATGACAGCAATTTTTTTACCCGTCTTCTGTTCTGGCGGCTGGGGAACAACCCAGCCCTCGGACCAACCTTTGTCAATGATGGCGTGCTCGATGGACTTGATGCCCACTGCGTCGTTATTGATGTTAAGGGTGCAGGCAGCTTCGCAGGGCGCGGGGCAGATGCGTCCCGTGAACTCTGGGAAGTTGTTGGTGGAGTGCAGCACATCCAAAGCGCCACGCCAGTTTTGGCGATAAACAAGATCATTCCAGTCAGGGATAATGTTGTTCACGGGGCAGCCGTTGTTACAAAACGGAATGCCGCAGTCCATACAGCGCGCAGCTTGTTTGCCTGCTTGTTCGTCTGTCAGGTGGAGTATGAACTCGCGCCAGTGCTTGAGGCGATTCGCCGGGACCTCGGATGCTTCCTGCAACCGATTGACTTCGAGAAATCCAGTAATTTTTCCCATGATAATTCCTTAAGCTGCTTTAGGCTGAGGGTTAGCCGCACGCCACATTTCACCGAGCGCGCGCTTATAGTCGACAGGCATAACTTTGACAAACTTGGAACGAGCGCTTTCCCAATTGCTGACCAGATCGCGCGCGCCGAAACTGCCTGTGTAGCGGAAGTGGTTTTCTACTAGCCGTTTCAAAATCGCTTCGTCGGTCTCACGATCACCGCCGCGAGCCATGCTGTGCCAGACATCGATGCCTTGCGCTTTTTGCTGTTCGTTCGAGGAAAGAACCGGCTCGATCTCGACCATTGTCATGTTGCAACGCTCGGCGAAGGTTTTTTCTGGATCCCACACGTAGGCCGCCCCGCCGGACATGCCCGCCGCAAAGTTACGGCCGGTTTGACCCAACACGACGACCGTACCTCCGGTCATGTATTCACAACCGTGGTCGCCCGTGCCTTCGACGACTGCAGCAGCGCCCGAGTTGCGCACGGCAAAGCGTTCGCCGGCCACACCGTTGAAATAGGCCTCGCCGGCCGTGGCGCCGTACAGCACCGTGTTGCCAATAATGATGTGCTCAGGGCCCAAGCCACGGAAATCATTTGGCGAACGAACGATGATGCGACCACCTGACAAGCCTTTGCCAACGTAGTCGTTGCCTTCGCCCACCAGATCTAGTGTCACACCTCGCACAAGGAAAGCGCCAAAGCTTTGGCCGGCGGTGCCGTTGCATTGAATATGAATCGTGTCATCTGGCAGACCTCCATCTCCGTAACGTGAGGCGATACGACCCGACAACATGGCGCCGATCGTGCGGTTACGGTTGCGGACTGGGACAATAAAGGAGACTTTTTCGCCACGTTCGATGGCAGCTTTACTGCGTTCAATCAATTCGTGATCAAGGGCGGCCTCGAGACCGTGATCCTGACCTTCAATCTGACGGCGTGGGCTGTCATTGCTTGGCTGGTAGAACACGCGACTGAAATCCAGACCGTGTGCTTTCCAGTGCTCGATACTTGTGCGAGTATCGAGTAAGTCGACACGTCCCACGAGGTCGTCGAAATTCCGGATGCCCAGCTGCGCCATGATTTCACGCACCTCTTCGGCGACGAAGAAGAAGTAGTTCACGACGTGTTCAGGCTTGCCTTGAAACTTTGCACGCAGAACGGAGTCTTGCGTAGCCACCCCGACCGGGCAGGTGTTCAGATGGCATTTACGCATCATGATGCAACCTTCTACGACCAGCGGTGCAGTGGCGAAACCAAATTCGTCTGCGCCTAACAATGCACCAATTGCAACATCGCGACCCGTTTTCATTTGGCCGTCAGCCTGAACACGAATACGACTGCGCAACTGGTTCAGCATCAGTGTTTGCTGCGTTTCAGCCAAACCGAGTTCCCACGGCGTCCCAGCGTGCTTGATCGAAGAAACCGGCGAGGCACCGGTGCCACCGTCGTGTCCAGAGATCGTGACGTGATCCGCTTTCGCTTTCGCAACGCCCGCGGCAACAGTACCTACGCCAACTTCGGAGACGAGCTTGACCGAAATCGATGCTTTGGCATTGACGTTTTTGAGGTCATGAATAAGCTGAGCCAAATCTTCGATCGAGTAGATGTCGTGATGAGGTGGCGGCGAAATGAGACCGACTCCGGGCACGGAGCAGCGCAACTTCGCAATGTATTCAGACACCTTGTGACCAGGAAGTTGGCCGCCCTCGCCTGGCTTGGCGCCTTGCGCCATTTTGATTTGAATTTGATCAGCGCTGGACAGGTATTCTGCGCTGACACCAAAACGTCCCGAGGCTACCTGTTTGATTTTCGAGCGCATGGAGTCGCCTGCTTGCAGGGGAACATCAGCCGCGATGCGATCAGCGCCGAGCTCGGAAGCGAGCGTGGCGCCAGCTGCGATACCGCTTTTTCCGGTACGCAACTCGTTGCGATAACGCAGCTCGTCTTCACCGCCTTCACCGGTGTTAGATTTACCACCGATGCGGTTCATGGCAACAGCCAACACAGAGTGCGCTTCGGTAGAAATCGAGCCCAAAGACATCGCACCTGTTGCGAAACGCTTGACGATTTCTTTGGCGGGCTCGACTTCGTCTAGCGAAATCGCGCGAGCAGGATCCACTTTGAATTCAAACAAACCGCGCAACGTCATGTGACGGCGGCTTTGGTCGTTGATCAGCTGTGCATACTCTTTGTAAGTACTGTAGTTGTTCGCGCGCGTGGCGTGTTGCAATTTTGCGATAGAGTCTGGTGTCCACATGTGCTCTTCGCCGCGCACGCGGTAGGCATATTCACCGCCCGCGTCAAGTGCATTGGCCAAGACGGGATCGTTACCAAACGCGGCGCGGTGTGTGCGAAGAGCTTCTTCCGCGACCTCGAAGATCCCAATGCCTTCGATCGTGCTTGCCGTTCCGGAGAAGTACTTGTTGACCAACGCGGTGCGCAAGCCAACGGCTTCAAAGATTTGGGCGCCGCAGTAAGACATGTAGGTCGAGATGCCCATCTTGGACATCACCTTGTTCAAGCCTTTGCCAATCGCCTTGACGTAATTCTTGATCGCCTTGTCTGCGTCTTTGCCCATGGTAGCGAGCGTTTCCAGTGCAAGGTAGGGATGGATGGCTTCGGCGCCGTAGCCACCGAGTAAGGCGAAGTGATGCACCTCACGCGCTGAGCCTGTTTCAACGACCAATCCGGTGTTGGTGCGCAAGCCTTCGCGAATTAGATGTTGGTGAATGGCCGAAGTGGCCAGCAACGCGGGAATCGCGACGTGAGCGTTGTCAACGTTGCGATCCGTCAGAATCAATACGGTTGTACCGCTTTTCACGGCGTCGACCGCGCGTGCGCACAAGGCGGCAAGGCGTGCTTCGATGCCGTCTGCACCCCATGCCGCGGGGTAGCTGATGTTTAGCTCCGAGCTGCGGAACTTGTCCCCGGTTACTTCAGAGATCGCACGAATGCGAGCCATTTCTTTGAAGTCCAGAATGGGCTGTGTCACTTCAAGACGCAGTGGCGGGTTGACGTTGTTGATGTCTAACAGGTTTGGCTTGGGCCCAATAAACGACACCAACGACATCACCATCTGTTCACGAATAGGATCGATTGGTGGATTGGTAACCTGTGCAAACAACTGTCGGAAGTAGTTGTAGAACGGCTTGGCGCGGCTCGACAAAATCGCGAGCGGCGCATCGTTACCCATGGAGCCAATGGCTTCTTCGCCTGATTCGGCCATGACTTCAAGAATAAATTTGTAGTCTTCTTGTGTCCAGCCAAACGCTTGTTGACGGTCGAGCAAAGATGCTGGCGCGCCGATGGGTGCGTCCACTTTGGTTGGAGAAGGTAAAGAGTCGAGCTTGACGCGCAAGCGGTCGATCCATTGGCGGTAGGGACGTGAGCTCGCCAACTGCGCCTTGATTTCGGCATCGTCGATGATGCGGCCTTGTTCAAGGTCGATCAAGAACATCTTGCCGGGTTGCAGACGCCATTTTTTGACGATACGGTTTTCAGGAATGGGCAGGGTGCCCGCTTCTGAGGCCATGATGACCATGTCGTCATCGGTGATGAGGTAGCGCGCAGGGCGCAGTCCGTTTCGGTCGAGCGTCGCGCCAATTTGACGGCCATCGGTAAAGGCGACGGCTGCTGGGCCATCCCAAGGTTCCATCATCGCGGCGTGATATTCGTAAAACGCGCGGCGGCTAGGATCCATGTGTGTGTGTTGCTCCCAGGCTTCCGGGATCATCATCATCATCGCGTGCGCGAGTGAATAGCCGGACATGACGAGGAGCTCAAGACAGTTGTCGAACGTTGCCGTGTCAGACTGACCTTCGTACACAATCGGGTAGAGCTTTTTGAGATCATCGCCCAGCACAGCGGATTGCATCATGCCTTCGCGCGCGCGCAACCAGTTGAAGTTACCTTTCACGGTATTGATCTCGCCGTTGTGCGCAATCATCCGGTACGGGTGTGCGAGTGGCCAAGCGGGGAAGGTGTTTGTTGAGAAGCGCTGATGGACGAGTGCGACCGCTGATACGGTGAGCGGATCGGCCAAATCGCGGTAGTAGCGACCGACTTGATCGGCGAGGAGCAAACCTTTGTAAACAACCGTACGCACCGATGCCGACGGGACGAAATATTCTTTGCCGTGCGCCAGACCCATCGCTTGAATCGCGTGGCTTGCTGTTTTGCGAATCACATAGAGTTTGCGTTCTAGTGCATCAGGTACCATCACGTCGGCGCCACGGCCGATAAATAGTTGACGAATCACAGGCTCACAGGCACGCACCGTGGGCGACATCGGCATGTCGGTGTCTACGGGCACATCACGCCAACCCAGTACGACTTGACCTTCAGCGCGCACTGAACGCTCGAGCTCTTGTTCGCATGCCAGACGCGAAGCGATCTCTTTTGGCAGAAACACCATGGCCACGCCATATTCACCAGGAGCGGGCAAGGTGATGTTTTGTTTGGCTAGATCTTGCCGATAAAACGCATCCGGGATTTGGATCAGAATGCCTGCACCGTCTCCCATGAGTTTGTCCGCACCCACTGCGCCCCGGTGATCCAGGTTTTCGAGAATCTTGAGGCCTTGCTCAACGATGGCGTGCGTCTTGTTCCCTTTGATGTGCGCCACAAAGCCCACGCCACAAGCGTCGTGTTCGTTGGCGGGTGAGTACAGCCCTTGAGCAACAGGCAGTCCCGATTGAGGGGCTGCTGTGGTGCGGGTGGTCTTGGTAGGGTGAAAACTCAAAGGAAACGTCGACATAAAAAGCTCCGAGGGCTTGCGCCATGTTGCAGTGCGAGGGCAAAACAATACGCTTGGTTTTATGGCAGCGCAAGAAAATTAATTGGGGTGCGTCCCTAATTAATAGTCCGTTAGGCTTGTCTTAACTTAATTGGGGACTCACCACTGACGTTGGCATTAAGCCGATGCAGATGCCGTTTTTCTGGGTCGCCCGCGTCTCTCGGGGCGTACACGTCTGTTGGCAAGCCTGCTCAGCTCAGACAGGAAAGCGTCGTCGCCCAGACCCCATTGCCCGAGCAAGCAGGCTTGCAGTTGAGCGTCTTGCGCTGGGGAGTTGCCCTCTTGCAAGAGCCTTCGGTAGACCGCTTGTCGATCAAAAGGGGTGTTACCGCAAGCCCAGTAGTCTGCGTGTGGTTGTAGGCCGACTGCAGAGGCCCCTACGTTCCCTGTGTGGGCGCCTGCAGAAGACCAGGGCCAAGTGTCTGCCTCAGTGACCAGACCCTCTCTGACCGGTTGGCGTTCAAGCCAAATCAAGCAGGGTAAAAGCCAGCGTTGCGGCTGCGCGATGGTGGAGTGAAAACGCCCCTCGAAGACGCCCCCCGCGTGAAGCCGGCTTGCCAGATGGCGCCCGACCTGTTGGATGCTGCGGGCTAGGCTGGTTTCGTTGCCGGGTGTTGCGAGCAAAGTTAGACTGCTAGGCGTGACAACCCATCCGTGTAGCAACGTGTCGGTATCAGCCAGTGCCAACCTAAGCCAGCGCCCAATCTCGGCAAACTGTAGCGCGAAAGACTGGCGCACAACAGCGTCGGCGTGGTGTGCGAATCGGGCTTGGGCGAGCTGGGCAAAACCCTCTGCATACAGTCGGGGCAGCCTGGCCATAGCGTGCGTCAAAAGCCCTAAATCAGGGCTTTTTTAGCTTGTAGAAGAGATTGGGCTCGCTGACGATGTAAATGTTGCCCTCGTCGTCAGTGGCGATTCCTTCAGGGCGCGGCAGAGGCTTATTTCCTTTTGTAGAAAGGGACAACATGCCTTTGCCATCACCGCTGTCGCCATCGAGCTGCAAGATGAGCTGGGATTCTTCACTCAACAGGTAAACGCGGCCGGTGGTTGGATCAACCTCGACAGAGGAGAGGTCCGTCGCGAAGGGGACATCATCGAGCCAATGACTGATGTTTTCAATCCGTAGCCCTCGGGAGTCAGCCGCTTGTAAATTGTTCAGGCCACTAATGCGGTAAAGCGCGCGCGGACTGTGCTCTTTGGACAGGTACAGGCGATCGCGTTTGAGGTCATAACCCAAGCCATTAAATCCATAGTTCGCGTCTTCACCTTCTGTGAAGCGCAACACTAAGGCAAAAGCCCGTGTGACATCAAGGACTTGAGGTGTGGCGGGCACTTCCGTGATCACCACCCGGTTACGACGCCCGTTTACCAACGCGATTTTATTTCCGCCGAGCCACGCCACGCCATCGATGTCAGACATCCCTTTGACGGGGTAGGTCGCCAACATTTGACCATCGGTTGAAAGGGCAACAAGCGCGGTGGGCTTATTGACTACCGTCCACAAGCGCTTTTGCAGGGGGTCGTAGGTCAGGCCGGAGAACTTGCCCCCCACTTGCGTGTCAACCACTTGGGGCTCAGTTGGTCCAGCATAACCAGTTAGCGTATTGCCGCCGGATTCAGCAATCTTTTTTTCCCAGGCCGCTTGTTTGGCCGCGAGGCCTGAAATCCATCGGTAGGCCACCTGTTCAGCGTGGTAGTAGCGCACGCCGATGTAGGTCGCCCAGCCTACACCAATAACGAGTAGGCATGCCAGCAGGATCTTTGAAAGAAATTTGACTAAATCGGACATACCCAAATCCAGGGACGGACGTTACGGCTACAAATCACGGCAGCCTTGCGCCCGGAGCGTACTGAGATTAACACCCTCGCAAGAATTGCGGAACTTTTGCACAAATCAATCGTCTTATTAGCACTCGTTAGCTCAGAGTGCTAAAATGGCACTGAAAGCTTCGAGGTTAGGAGCTAGTTTAATGACAACGAGTTCTACCGCCTTGACACTGCAGCCTTCACAACTTGCAATGGCTATATCGAATCCCGGCGCCTTGGGAACGATCGATGCCTATATTTCGACGGTTAACCGACTGCCGATGCTCACGGCCGAGCAAGAGAATCTGCTTGCGCGTCGCCTGCGTGACGAGCAGGACATTGCTGCGGCCCGTGAATTGGTGTTGTCGCATTTGCGTCTAGTTGTTTCGGTCGCACGACAGTACCTTG
>CAMBPA010000018.1 GCA_945869355.1 Bordetella parapertussis | reverse complement strand
ACAAACTCGACCACGCTGCGCGCGCAGCCGCTCGGGGCGGCATGACCGCCTTGCAATTACGTATCAAGACCGCAACGCCGGCTTGGCGTAAAGCACTCGCCCTCCAGTTACGAGACACTTGCCGCGAGGTCGGTGTCGTGTTCATGATCAACGATGACTGGCGCCTTGCACTAGAAATCGGAGCCGATGGCGTGCATGTCGGACGTGAAGACGACGCCCCTGAGCTCGTTCGGCGTGCAATCGGACCCGATCTATTGCTCGGCGTGTCTTGTTACGCTGACCCTGCTCTGGCCACCAAACATTTAGCCCATCACGTTGACTATATCGCCTTCGGCGCTATGTTCGCATCACAAACCAAACCACTTGCGCCACCCGCTCCCCTGTCTGTGCTGGAAACCGGTCGCACACTCTGTCAATCGATGGGCACGCCACGACCGGCTGTCGTCGCCATTGGCGGTATTCGCATCGCCCAGGCAGCATCGGTTATCCAGGCAGGCGCAGACTCTCTCGCAGTCGTTGGTGGGCTCTTTGCGACACCAGACATTGAAGAAACTGCTCGCGCATTTAGCGCGAAGTTTCACAACGCTCAAACAAAAATCTGATACTTTCTCCTGATCAACCGGAGCATTTCCTATGCCAACTAACGCCGAACTCTTTGCGCGCGCCAGTCGCAGTATCCCTGGTGGGGTTAATTCCCCTGTCCGAGCTTTTCGCTCGGTAGGTGGCACACCGCGCTTTGTCTCCCGCGCCCAAGGACCTTATTTTTGGGATGCAGAAGACAAACGCTACATCGACTACATCGGCTCGTGGGGTCCAGCTATTTTGGGACACGCACATCCGGAAGTCGTACGCGCGGTGCAAGAGGCTGCGGTCCATGGTCTGTCTTACGGCGCCCCAACCGAAGCAGAAATTGAAATCGCCGAAATACTCATTGCGCGCATGCCGTCTATCGAGCAAGTGCGTTTGGTCAGCTCAGGCACAGAGGCCACCATGACGGCTATACGCTTGGCTCGTGGCGCAACGGGTCGCAACAAGATCATTAAATTCGAGGGCTGTTATCACGGCCACGCCGACAGCTTGCTGGTTAAAGCAGGCTCGGGCCTGCTTACCTTTGGCAACCCGACGTCAGCGGGCGTCCCGCCAGAATTCGTTGCATACACCATCGTCTTGGACTACAACGATATCGCTGGGGTCAAAGCAGCTTTCGCACAACATGGCAAAGACATCGCTTGCATCATCGTTGAACCCATCGTCGGCAACATGAATCTGATCAAGCCCATCGCTGGCTTCCTTGAAACGCTACGCAGCGAATGTACGGCGCACGGTGCACTGTTGATATTTGACGAAGTCATGACGGGCTTTCGTGTCGGACCGCAAGGCGTGCAAGGACTCACAGGAATCAAACCAGACATCACAACCCTAGCAAAAGTCATTGGTGGCGGCATGCCCATCGGCGCGTTCGGTGCAAGCGCCAAAATCATGAGTAACATCGCCCCTCTGGGCGGCGTCTATCAAGCAGGCACGCTCTCAGGCAATCCGGTTGCAGTGGCTGCCGGCATCACCACACTCAAGCTCTTGGCCAAGCCAGGCTTTTATGAAGACCTCGGCAAGCGCACCCGTGCGCTGTGCGACGGACTTGTCGAGCGCGCCCGTGCGCACAATATTGCCTTCAGTGCAGACTGTGTCGGCGGTATGTTTGGCGTGTACTTCTCAGACAAGATTCCGACCAGCCTCGCCGAGGTATCAGCGAGCAACATCGAGATGTTCAAGGTGTTTTTTCACGCGATGCTTGATGAGGGGGTGTACTTCGCCCCCTCAGCCTACGAGGCAGGTTTTGTCTCAAGCACACATGACGACAGCGTGATCGCGGCCACCATTGCCGCGGCTGACAAAGTGTTTGCGAAGTTAAACGCCTAGGTAGCGCGTCCAAAGAGAACGATCGGCGTCCAGGGCGGCCGAGCTGCCCTGCCAAACGATGCGTCCACGCTCAAGAATGATGTGGCGGTCGGCAAGCTTAATCAGACGTTCGACATATTTATCAATGACCAAAATGGTTTGGCCCGCCTCACGTAAGCGCGCCAGACATTGCCATATCTCTTCACGGACTAAAGGCGCCAACCCTTCGGTGGCTTCGTCCAAAATCAACAGTCGCGGATTGGTGACTAAGGCACGCCCAATCGCCAACATTTGTTGCTCGCCGCCCGACAATTGATTTCCCATGTTGCTCTGCCGCTCGCGCAAACGTGGAAACATCTCAAAAACGCGCTCAAGATCCCAGTGTTGATTCGCAACGGCATTACGCCGTGCGGCGAAGGCGGTGAGATGCTCTCGCACTGAAAGGTTGGGAAAGCACTGTCGCCCCTCGGGCACGATCGCCAAACCGAGCCGTGCAATACGATCTGGTGCCCATCCCGAAATATCCTCACCTCCAAAACTCAGGCGACCTGCTTGCAGGGGTAGTTGACCAAAAATTGTGCGTACGAGCGTCGACTTACCCATACCGTTACGCCCCAGTAAGGCCACTACCTCGCCCGCACCGATCTCAAGCGACACGTCGAACAGCACCTGACTCAGACCATACCCACTTTGAATATTCTGCGCCCGCAAGATCACGTCGACTCCTCGCCAAGGTAGGCTTGTCGCACCGCGTTATTCGCGCGGATCTCCTCAGGCGTACCAGTCGCAATCACGCGCCCGTATACCAAGACCGAAATGCGATCTGCGAGGCGAAACACCGCTTGCATATCGTGCTCAACAAGAAGTATCGTCACGCGACCGCGTAGCGAAGCGATCAATTCGGTCAAACGAATCGTTTCGTCGGGACCCATTCCGGCCATGGGCTCATCGAGCAACAGCACACTGGGCTGTCCCGCAAGCGCTAACGCAAATTCCAATTTGCGCTGCTCGCCGTGCGGCAACACACCCGCGGGCTGCGACCAGAGTCCTTGATCGATTGCGCACTGACCCGCCAACTCAATGGCGGCCTCGTGCAGTGCACGATCAGCATTGCGTGGCCGCCAAAACTCCAAACTGCTGCCGGCATGCACCTGCACAGCAAGCATCAAATTATCAAAGACCGAGAGTTGCTTAAAAATATTTGTAATTTGATAAGACCTAGACAGTCCTGCACTCACGCGAGCGTGCGGTGAAAGGCGGGTCAACTCACGATCTCCCATCAGCAGTTTTCCTGCGTCCGGTGCAATCGTGCCGGAAAGCAAATGAATCAGTGTCGACTTCCCTGCCCCGTTTGGTCCGATGAGCGCGTGTATTTCACCTGGCAGTAACGAAAGTGAAACCTGATCACAAGCGACCAACGCACCGTATCGCTTGGTCAGGTGATGGGCCTGCAAAGCAACAGTCATGACGGACCGCCTTGTTTTGAAAAGCGTGCAGCAAAACTGGTCCACGTCCCCGCGAGCCCACGCGGTGCAAACAATACGATCGCTAACAGCAACAAGCCTAACGGCATATGCCAGTAATCAGTATACAGACGCAAGACCTCTTCTAGCCAAAGCATCACCACAGCGCCAATCACTCCGCCATAACGCAGTCCGACTCCACCCACGATCACCATAATGATTAAGCTCGCTGAGGCTGTCCAATGCATCAAACTTGGAGACACAAACAAATTGTGATTGGCGAGAAGCGCGCCGGCCAGACCGGCCACGGCACCGGCAAGAACAAACGCCAATAATTTTATTTTGAATACGGGGTACCCCAAGGCCTCCATACGCGCCTCGTTCTCACGGATACCTTGTAGCGCCTGGCCAAAACGCGCGTGAATCACGCGATTCATTAGCCAAAGGCATCCCACCACAACTGCCAGCACAACATAGTATGACGTCGTACTGTCTGCGAGATTCAGTCCTGGTAACTGCAGGGGTGCCGACAAGTTGATGCCATCTTCTCCGCCGTACTGGCGTAGCGAGATAAACAAATAGAACACCATCTGCGCAAATGCGAGGGTAATCATAATGAAGTAGACCCCGCGCGTACGCAACGACACAACGCCCACGATCAAGGCTAATGCCGCAGAGACCAGCATGGCGATCGGCCAACCCAACCATGCCTGTTGCAACCCCTGTGTCGAAAGAATTGCAGCAACATACGCGCCCGCACCAAAGAAGGCTGCATGTCCAAGCGCCACCATTCCACCATACCCAAGAATAAAGTTCAGACTGGTCGCCGCCAGTGCGAAAATCAGCACGCGTCGAACAAAGGAAACATAAAAATCAAGATTCAGCGCAGGTGCGACGAGCGGAAATACAATCAAACATACAAGGCATAGCCAGGGTAGGCGCGCGCAAAGCGATTGCATACTCACCCGCGTGCCGGAAACAAGCCGGCAGGTCTAAACACCAGTACGACCGCCATCAAAATATAGATTGAAAGGGCTGCCAAGGTGGGGCCAACGCTCGAGGCCACCGCCGGTGAAAAAAATGTTTTCAAGAGTGTCGGTAAAAAAGCGCGCCCTGCCGTGTCTACAAAGCCCACTAGCAGCGCACCGACAAAGGCGCCACGAATCGAACCGATGCCGCCGATCACGATACACACCAGCACCAGAATCAGAATTTGCTCACCCATGCCTGCCTGAATAGCGGTGACCGGACCAAGCATGGCGCCCGCCAAGGCTGCGAGCATCGCACCCAAGACAAATACACCCAAAAACAATAGAGGCACACGTACACCCATCAGAGTGGCCATTTGCCTATTTGATGCGCCGGCTCGCACTAAGACTCCTGCCCGGGTGCGCGTCACAAACAGATATAAACCAAGCGCCGCAGCGAGACCGACAGCAATGATCAACAGGCGATAGGCTGGGTACAACATATTGGGCAGAATATGCACAGGACCTGAAAGTGCCGCGGGCATACTCATCATGACGGGGGCTGGACCCCAAATCATTTTCACTACATCATTCGCAATAAGAATAATCGCGAACGTACCCAGCACTTGCGCCAAATGATCGCGCACGACCAGCCGTCGCACTAATACAAGCTCGATAATCAAACCGACGAGGCCAGTGACCACCGCGGACACCACAACCGCTAACAAAAAAGATTGTGTGGCCTGCATGGTCTGGGCGGCAACATAGGCACCCGCCATGTACAGCGAACCGTGCGCCACATTTAGGATGTCCAGAATCCCGAACACGAGCGTCAGACCCGCGGCAATCAAAAACAACATTAACCCAAACTGCAATCCATTTAGCAGCTGCTCGGCGATCAGCGTTGCGCTCATATTAGGACTGCAGTCGGGTCACGTTTGCTTATTTCTTACAATCGCCAACGTAGACGTCCTGGTAGGAATCAAACACTTTACCCACCAGTTTATTCGTGATGCTGCCATCCGCAGCTTTTTCAATAACGCGAACATAGTAGGGCTGGATCGGGAAGTTGTTCACGCCATACTTAAAGGGACCGCGTACCGAGGAGAAGTCAGCCTTTTTGAGCGCAGCGAGCACCGCAGCGCGATCAGCCACTTTTCCGCCGACGGCCTTAACCGCAGCGTCAATCGCCATCATTGTGTCGTAAGCTTGGGCAGCATAAACGGAAGGCTGACGATTGTTGTATTCCTTGCGGAAAGCAGCAACAAACGCTTTATTTCGCGCATTATCCAAATCGTGAGCCCATTGTGCGGTGTTAAACATGCCGATCATTGGCTCACCCACAGCGCGAATCACATCCTCGTCTGCCGAAAATCCAGGCCCCACGATTTTGATGCTTTGATTTAGGCCAGCTGAGACAAACTGCTTAATAAAGTTGATGCCCATGCCACCGGGCAAGAAAATGTAAATCGCGTCGGGCTTCGCATCACGAATCTGTGCAAGCTCTGCGGCATAGTCGATTTGCCCGAGTTTGGTGTAAACCTCCTGACTCACAGCCGTCTTGTACCCCCGCTTGAAGCCGTTCAACGCATCCTTGCCAGCTGGATAATCAGGGGCCATGACGACCATTTTCTTAAAGCCACGGTCTGCAGCGACCTTGCCAGCAGCTTCGTGAAACGCATCGTTCTGATAGGACACGCCGAAAAAATAGTCATTACACTGGGCGCCCGCGAACTGGCTGGGACCTGGGTTGTTCGACAGATAGGGGACTTTGGCGGCGAAGAGCGCTGGGCCTACGGCAAGCGCTACGTTCGAACCAATTGGTCCGGTAAAAAAATCGATTTTGTCGCGTTGTATGTAACGACTCACTAATTGGCGGGCTTGGTCGGGGTTACCGCCCATGTCTGCCTGGATAAACTCGGCCGGCTGCCCGCCAAGTTTGCCGCTCAACTGTTTGATCGCTAAGTTGAAGCCGTCGCGCGCCTCAGCGCCCAAGGCGGCAAACGGGCCCGAGAGGTCGTTTGCAATTCCAACCTTGATGGGGGTCTGAGCCATAACCAGGCACGGTAACAACGCGGCGGCTGCGAACAGTTTTTGAATCAGGCGCATCTCTGGATCTCCTTGATTTTTTTGGCCCGTGAAACAGGCCTTGGACGAGCAAAATTTGTCACAACAAATAATAGCAGGAGAGCGGCTCTTCGCCATCCCAAGGCAAAGAGCCCTTGCTAACGGCCGACGGGCATATCCAGTCCCAAAACAGGTCATAATTGCGTTTTGTTAACTCTATTCTGTGACCTGCCATGGCCGTTAACCTGCATATCCCAAACGATGACGCTGTCTACCCCGTCCCCGGCGTCGAAATCGGTGTGACCGAAGCCGGCATCCGTAAAGCGGACCGACGTGACTTAACTGTCTTTAAATTAAGCCCTGGCTCAACGGTCGCCGGTGTGTTCACTCGCAATAGGTTTTGCGCAGCACCGGTACTCGTCTGCCAAGAGCACTTGGCCGCCGGCGCATCGATTCAAGCCTTGGTCATTAACACGGGCAATGCAAACGCCGGCACGGGCGAGCCAGGCATAAAGGCCGCCAATGAAACCTGTAATGCGTTGGCCAAACTAATGGGCTTAACAAGCAAGCAAATCCTGCCTTTCTCGACGGGCGTGATTCTTGAACCCCTCCCTGTTGACCGCATCAAAGCTGGATTGCCAGCCGCGTTAAAGAACCTGACCGCTAATAATTGGGTGTCCGCTGCGCATGGCATCATGACGACCGACACCTTACCCAAGATTCATTCGCAACGCGTCAACTTGGGCGGCAAAACAATTACCCTCACCGGCATCAGCAAAGGGGCCGGCATGATCCGTCCGAATATGGCGACCATGCTGAGCTATCTCGCTACCGACGCTGGCATTGCGCAACCCTTGCTGACCCAACTCGCACGTGAAATCGCTGATGTTTCATTTAATCGCATCACCATTGACGGTGATACCTCAACCAATGATTCCTTCATCGTCATTGCCACTGGCAAAAGTGGTCTGATGGTCGACAGCACGACGCATCCGGAATATGCATCACTCAAGGCGGCACTTGCCGCGGCAGCGACCGATCTTGCACAGAAAATTGTACGAGACGGCGAAGGCGCGACCAAGTTCATGACCATCCAGGTTGAAGAGGCCAAATCATCGGCCGAGGCTCTGCAAGTGGCCTACGCTGTCGCGCACTCCCCTCTGGTCAAGACGGCTTTTTTTGCGAGCGATCCGAACCTAGGCCGCATCTTGGCTGCCATCGGCTACGCTGGGATCACTGACCTCAACGTCAGTGGCGTCAAGCTCTGGCTTGGCGATGTCTTGGTCGCCACACAAGGCGGTCGCAACCCCGCCTATCAAGAAACCGATGGCCAGCGCATCATGAAAGAAGCCGAGATTCTGGTGCGCATCGCGCTTGGTCGCGGCAAGACTACCGAAACCGTGTACACCTGCGACTTCTCGCACGAGTACGTCAGCATCAACGCCGATTACCGCTCCTGATTCAGAATGAAACCTACTACCGACAACAACCTCCCCATGGCCGATCTTCTGGCGCGCGCCACGCGCGTCTTGGCTCAGCTTGAAGCTTGGCTACCTCCGGCTCCGCCCCCCATCAATTGGGAAGCTCGCGCCTATCGTTGGCGCAAACGCGGGGCCTCCCATGGTTGGCTTGATGCGATCGCCAATGTTTCGTTGATTAACCCCGAAGATTTGCAACACATCGAACGCCAGAAGGATATTATCGACCGCAACACACGCCATTTTGTCGAGGGCAAGCCGGCCAACAATGTACTGATGACCGGTGCGCGCGGCACGGGCAAAAGCTCGCTCGTTAAAGCCATGCTGGTCAGTTACAGTGATCGTGGCTTGCGGCTGATTGAAGTCGACAAAGCAGATCTCGGCGATCTCGCGGATATTGTTGATCTTGTCGCTGCACGCCCAGAAAAATTCGTTGTCTTTTGCGATGATCTCTCCTTTGAGGAAGGCGAGTCAGGCTACAAAGCCCTCAAGTCAGTGCTCGACGGCTCTGCCGCCTCGAGCGGTAATAATGTGCTGATCTACGCCACCTCAAACCGCCGACACTTGATGCCCGAATACATGAGTGAAAACCTTGCCGCCCGCCACCAAGCAGATGGCGAAGTGCATCCCGGCGAAACGGTAGAAGAAAAAATCTCGCTATCCGAGCGGTTTGGTCTTTGGCTGTCGTTCTATCCCTTTAAGCAAGACGATTATCTAGATATCGTTGCGCACTGGCTCGAGACCCTTGGTTGCTCAAAGCAAAGTGTCGCCGAAGCACGCACCGAGGCGTTGCAATGGGCGCTTGAGCGTGGCTCACGCTCTGGTCGCGTCGCCTGGCACTTTGCGCGCGATTGGGCTGCCCGGCATGCCTGAAAAAATTATCGACGTTGCAGTGGGTGTCTTGCTGAGACCCGATGGCACTGTGCTGTTGGGCAATCGTCCTGCAGATAAACCTTGGCCCGGATGGTGGGAACTGCCCGGTGGCAAACTCGAGCCGGGCGAATCGGTCATGCGAGCACTGGCGCGTGAGCTACATGAAGAGCTCGGCATACACATACACACCGCCACACCTTGGGTGACCTACATGCACGCGTACTCCACCACAACTGTCAGGCTCGCCTTCTGTCGCGTAACAGGGTGGGACGGTGAGCCGCAGGGACTGGAAGGACAGCTTCTACGCTGGGTGCCTTTGAGCGATGCGCTCGACGTACCAAAACTTTTACCTGCCACCTACCCGCCGCTACGCTGGCTGCACTTGCCCGAGGTCTATGCAATTTCAAGTGCGGGATCCCCGCAAGGCCTGGCCGCGTTCAAACAACGTCTGACACAAGGCCTGCAAGAGGGAGTCAAGCTTTTGCAATGGCGCGAACCCGGCTGGCCCGACGGTCCAGCAAGCGTCAGCCTGAAACAAGCTTTCGAAGAAGTGCTCGCGCAATGTCACGCCGCAGGCGCTCGTGTATTGGTCAATAGCGTGCATCCTGCGGCGTGGTGGGCGCAGAGCGACGGGGTGCACTTGCGGGCAACCGATGCCCAATCACTAAGCGTGCGCCCAGAGATGCCCTCAGGACATCTGGTCGGCGTCTCAACACACAATCTGCCTGAACTGCAGCACGCTCGCAAACTAGAGGCTGATTTTGCGGTGCTCGGGCCCGTGCTGCCAACAGCCAACCATCCAGGCCACCCAGGGATCGGCTGGGGCGAGTTCGCAAGACTGAACCAACAAGCGGGCCTGCCTGTGTACGCGCTCGGCGGACAATCCACCGATACGCTTGCGCAGGCGCAATCAGTTGGTGGGCACGGCTTTGCTGGGCTGCGTCGTTGGATTACCTGAGTCGTCCAAGCGTTTAAGATCTTCAGCCGACCATCCACCACCCAGCGACGCGACCAAACGAACGCTTGCAGCGAAACGATTACCCACTAAGGTGATGTAGGTGCGTTCATTGTTCAGCGCTGTTGTCTCCAGCACCGCCACACTTAAATAATCAATCAAGCCTTGGTCATACTGATTACGCGCCAGACGCAAAGACTGCTGAGCGGCCTGCACAGCCAACCGTTGCACCGGCTCTTCTTGTTCAAACACGCGCATCTGGACCATCGCATTCTCAACTTCCTGTAAAGCGGTCAGCACGGTTTGTCGATAGATCGCTACTTGCGCATCAAACTGGGCACTGGATTGATTGATCTGTGCCTGACGCGCCCCGCCATCAAAAATCAATGCAGCACGCTGCGGCCCGAGCGCCCAAACCTGTGCTGGCGCAGTAAACCATTGCGTGAAGTCGTTACTACGATAGCCTGCATTCGCATTCAAGGTCAGGCTAGGAAACCACGCAGCGGTCGCGACACCGATTTGCGCATTCGCCGCGGCCGTGCGTCTTTCTGCGGCCGCTACGTCAGGACGACGCTCGAGT
>CAMBPA010000017.1 GCA_945869355.1 Bordetella parapertussis | reverse complement strand
ACCCGGGCTTTACGCGTGTGGTGTGGACTGCGCACGTCGTCGAGATGACAGACCTCAGCGCGCCGGAACAAACCGCTTTGATGCGCGCCGTATTTCTGGTGGAAGCTGTTCAACGAAAAATTCTGCAGCCTCACAAGATTAATCTGGCGGCCCTCGGCAATGTCGTCCCGCACCTACATTGGCACATCATTCCGCGCTGGGAAGACGATTTACATTTCCCCGCCCCCGTTTGGGCAGCGGCGCCGCAGCACGACGCGCCCGCCCACGCGGCGCTCGAAGCCCGCAAGGCAGCGATTGCCTCGCGTCTTCCTGCCTATCATTTAGCGTTGCAGCAAGCGCTTGGATAACCGACTGGCCGACGCCTCGTTTAAGAGGGCCATTGCGGCACTTGCCGTGCCATGGCAGGCGGCCTTAGACGACGCCCCTGTCCGACAGGCGCTTGACCGCTTATCTGTATTTTTGTCCGAACGCCTTGATCAAGGCGCAACGATTTATCCCACCCTACCTTTTCGTGCACTACACGCGCTCGCGCCACAAGACGTGAAGGTCGTGATCCTTGGGCAAGATCCTTATCATGGCGCGGGTCAAGCGCAAGGGCTCGCGTTCTCCGTGCCTGATGGCTTTAAGCGTCCCCCGAGCCTGCGCAACATTCTTGCGGAAGTCGAGTCTGACTACCCCACCGACCACAGCGTGCTGACTCTGGCCTCTGACCAGCAGCGCAATGATTTGTCGCGCTGGTCAACACAAGGCGTATTGCTACTGAACACTGCGCTGACCGTCGAGGATGGACAACCCGCCTCGCATGCGCGACAAGGTTGGGAAATCATTACGGACTGCCTGATACGGCAGGTGGCGCTCGACAGCGCGCCCAAGGTGTTCATGCTGTGGGGTGCGCATGCGCAAGCCAAGCGGGACCTCATTGAAAACCAGGGCCGACACCTGATTTTGACTGCCAATCACCCCTCGCCCTTATCTGCTCGGCGTGCTCCCGTGCCTTTTGTAGGCTGCGGTCATTTCAAGCGGGCAAATACGTGGTTTTCACAACAAAATCTGCAAGCTATTGACTGGAAAGTATAAATTTTCAAATAAAGGGTTTACCCACCCTAAAAAATAGGTTAGTATTCGGGCTCTGCAAAAAATTGCAGCGGGCCATACACAGACTTGCCAACCTGAGCAGTAACAGGCAAAAACTGGTCACTGACCACACATCATCGATTCCTGACCTCCTTTCCTTTCGTGGGCAGCTAGTGCGATCCAGATAGATGGATCTCCAGCCCAGACGTTCGGTTGATTCGGTCGGCACGATGCTCGATTCAACCGACTACCGCCGGTCAAAAAATATCCGGGCTGCGTCAAATGGCCACTATCTGGCCAAAAGGAAAGTCATGTCCTTCGATTCGTTGGGGCTAGCCCCCGCTTTGTTATCTTCCATTGAACGCACCGGCTTCACCACGCCGACGCCCGTCCAGTTGTCGGCAATTCCTGCCGCACTCGCCGGCGCCGACCTGATGGTGTCCGCCCAAACCGGCAGCGGTAAAACGGCTGCCTTCATGTTGCCCGCACTAAACCGCATCGCCCACAAACCGGCGAACAAAGGTCGCGGCGTACAAGTGCTGGTGTTGACCCCTACCCGTGAACTCGCCCTGCAAGTCAGCGAAGCCACGGAACAATACGGCAGCAACCTCGACGATCTGCGCGTCGCCACCGTTGTCGGCGGCATGCCTTACGGTGCACAGCTCAAAGCCCTGTCACGTCGCGTCGATGTGTTGGTGGCCACACCAGGCCGTCTGCTTGATCACCTGCAAGCGCGCCGTGTTGACTTATCCACCGTGCACACTCTTGTCCTCGACGAAGCCGATCGCATGTTAGACATGGGTTTCATCGACGACATCAACACCATCGTCGATCGCTGCCCAGAGTCACGTCAGACACTGTTGTTCTCGGCCACACTTGACGGCACGGTTGCAAAGCTTGCCGCGCGCATGATGCGCGACCCACAGCGCATTGAAATGGCGGGTCAGTCCGATCGCCATGCCAACATATCGCAAAGCCTGTTGTACGCGGACGACTCAGGTCACAAACTACGCCTGCTCGATCACCTTTTGCGCGATGCCTCAATGGATCAGGCGATTGTCTTTACCGCGACCAAGCGTGGCGCGGATGACTTGGCCGAACACCTTGCCGACTCAGGTTTTTCAGTGATGGCGCTTCATGGCGACATGAACCAGCGTCAACGCTCACGTACGATTTCTGAGGTTCAAGATGGACGTGTGCGTGTATTAGTCGCTACCGACGTCGCCGCACGCGGCATCGACGTTCAGGGCATCAGCCACGTCATTAACTACGACTTACCCATGCAGCCCGAAGACTATATTCACCGCACTGGCCGTACCGGTCGTGCAGGGCGTGACGGCTCGGCCTTCACTTTAGCCGTTCACAGCGAGCGCCACAAAATTCGCCGTATCGAGCATT
The DNA here is from genome assembly GCA_945869355.1 of Bordetella parapertussis. Lineage (GTDB taxonomy): Bacteria > Pseudomonadota > Gammaproteobacteria > Burkholderiales > Burkholderiaceae_B > Zwartia > Zwartia parapertussis_F. The sequence goes on along the minus strand of CAMBPA010000017.1, from coordinate 7,916 downwards.
TCGTTGGCTACACCATTCAGTCCGACGTCATTGCCGGGCTCGAGCCACAACGCTCACCAAGCGCACGCCCTGAGGGTGCTTCGCGTGGTGCCGGTGGTAAAAAAGGTGGGCGCTGGAGCAACGACCGCAGCGCTGGTAGCAACGACCGCTATAACGCACGTGAGCCGCGCGCCTTTGCGCCTCGTGGTGACAAACCCGCTTACGCCTCGCGTGGTGACAAACCGGCCTATGCACCAAGAGCCGAAGGGTACCGGGGTGATACCCCTCGCGGTGACAAGCCTTTTAGTGGTGACCGCGAACGCAGCTTTGCGCCGCGCGGTGATCGGCCAGCCTTTGCCCCACGTGGCGATAAGCCAGCTTTCGCTTCACGCGGCGACTCCCCACGTGGTGACCGCCCCTTTAGCGGCGATCGCGAGCGTACTTTCGCGCCTCGTGGAGATAAGCCCGCTTTTGCACCGCGTGGCGACAAGCCATTTAGTAGCGAGCGCGCCCCACGCAGCGACAATCCTTACGCCAGCCCACGCGCAGATCGTGCGCCGTCTGACCGTCCTGCCTATGCAGGTAAGTCAGCACGCCCAAGCCGTGAGTTCGCACCGCGTGCGGCCGCTCCGGGTGGCAAGACCTTTGCACCTCGCGGCGACGGCCCAGCTCGCACGGGCGCTCCGCGTCCAGGCGCGCCACGTGCCGCAGCCGGTGCGCGTCGCGGCTTTACCTTTGACGGCGGTCGCCGTTAAAGTGCAGCGTTAAGCAACACGTTAAGGAAGATTGGCAGTGCAGGCCGAACCTTCCATTTCGGTAAGCGCTGATGCGATGGCCCACAGCCAACGCGTCAGCGCTTTTTTGCATCAACGCATCGCCGAGGCGGGTGGTTGGCTATCGTTCAGTCAATGGATGCACCACGTACTGTATGCACCAGGTCTAGGCTATTACGCTGCAGGCAATACTAAACTCGCAGAGAGCGGGACGAACTCCGCCACACACTTAAGCGGAGACTTTGTCACTGCTCCTCAGCTCACGCCTTTATTTGGTCAAACTCTTGCTAGGCAAATCGCGCAGATCTTGACCCAGACCGATACCTCGCACGTCCTTGAGTTCGGGGCTGGCATCGGCGCTTTAGCGCAAGACATTCTCCAAGCGCTCGATGATCAAGGAATAAGTGCCAACTACTCCATCCTTGAGGTCTCTGCAGACCTCAAGCACAGACAACAAGAACGACTCGCGCGCTGGGGCACACGTGTGCAATGGCTCGATCGTGCTCCGGACCAGTTCGCGGGTTGCATCGTTGCCAATGAAGTCCTGGATGCGATGCCCGTGGAGTTGTTTCGCTGGACGGAAAGCGGCGCCCTGCACGTCCGAGGCGTGAAGTCAGTGATGACAACCGATGGCAGGCAAGATTTTGTCTTTGAAGACCACCCCGCCTCGGACGCACTGACCCAGGCGATGCAAGACCGAATGCCTGCTTTGCCAGACTATCGCTCTGAGATCAATCTTCAAGCCGAAGCATGGGTCAACAATTTAGGTACTTGGCTGACCCGGGGCGCCGCACTTTTGATCGATTATGGTTTTCCGCGCCACGAGTACTATCACCCGCAACGTCATCGGGGCACGCTGATGTGTCACATCCAGCACCGAGCACACGACGATGTGTTTTTCGCCCCAGGTCTGCAGGACATCACTGCACATGTGGACTTCACTGCCGTCGCACACGCCGCACAAACCGCCAGGCTCGAGGTGCTGGGCTATACCTCTCAGGCGCGCTTTCTGTTGAACGCAGGCTTAGCTGACATACTCGCCGCTTACGCACCCCCATCACCCCGCCTGCTGGCACAAGCCAACGGTGCTGTACAAAAATTGATTTCTGAAGCCGAGATGGGCGAATTGTTTAAAGTCATCGCGCTTGGGCGAGGCGTGACGGGCCCGCTCATCGGCTTTACACGCGGGGATCGAAGCGGGGCACTTTCACTTTAAAGCGCTCAAGACAGCGATCAAAATCACGCCCTGAGTAACGCGCTGAGTTACGCACTAATTAACGCACTTAATCGCGCCTGACGTACCGCTGCTTTGATCTCTGCAGGATGACTCACCTGTTGTGCTGCCTTGCCAGCATCCACGTTTAGCACGCACAGCAACCGCTGCTCCCATTGTTCGACATTCACAACAGCCACCACTGCTGCCGTGCGTAACAAGGCCCGTAAACGATCTGGTTTACGCAGAGCGTCGCAAACCTCAAACAGACTGAGGACCGACTCAGCGTTCTGCTGGGTCTGACATGCCTCAAGAACAACCGGTAGAAGACGTGCCATGTCCGCACAATCACCCGGCGCACGCAATTGCCGCGACAGACCCGCGCGATCCTCTGTGCTCAAACAAAACAAGGCATATCGCGCATCGAGCGCAAGCGTCTGCGCCCTAGGGCCATCGACGGCTGTGAGTACCCGTTCGCTTGACTGCCATTGGGGTAGTGCTCTGGGCAGAACCCCAGCCTCATCCAGCACCTGAACCATGCGAGAGGGTTGTCTGCACATCAACCCGCGAGAGAGTTCTTGCCAGACACGCTCGGGTACGAGCGCATCCACTTCACCCTCGGCCACCATCGCCCAACAAAGGGCCATCGTTTCAGGTGCGACCGTGAAATCAACAAACCGCGCAGCAAAACGTGCCAATCGCAAAATACGGACCGGATCTTCTTTAAATGCCTCACCCACATGCCGAAACACGCGCGTCTTTAAATCCGCTTGACCATTCAACGGATCGATCAATGCACCCGACTCGGCTTGTGCAATCGCGTTCACCGTCAGATCACGCCGCCGAAGATCATCTTCGAGCGTGACATCAACACCGGTGTAAAACGTAAAGCCCTTATACCCGCGACCAGATTTACGCTCTGTGCGGGCTAACGCGTATTCCTCTTTTGTTTTTGGATGCAGAAAAACAGGGAAGTCACCACCGACTGGAATAAAACCGCGCTTCACCATCTCCTCAGGTGTAGCCCCGATGACGACCCAGTCGCGGTCGCCATGAGGCAGACCTAGCAACGCATCGCGCACTGCACCGCCGACGACGTAGGCCTGCAAGCCAGCGGCGAAGGGATCAGTGCTCATGGCAAAGGGCTGCGCGCATACGGTTGAGGGTCAATCTGACCCAAGCGCTGCTTAAGCGATTGAGGCTGCCCACTAAACAGCGCCGCATAATACGTCGCGTTCGACATGACTTTTTTAACGTAGTCACGCGTCTCGTTAAACGGAATGGTCTCGGCAAAAATCGCGCCTTCCACAGGACCGCTCAGGCGCGATCGCCATAGCATCGGGCGTCCAGGACCCGCGTTATAGCCCGCGCTCGCCAAGACCTGCGATCCACCCAAATCAGACTGCACCATACTTAAGTAACTAGTCCCGAGCTTGGTGTTGGTATCGAAATCGTTGACCTTGCTCGGCGTGAAATCCTTCATGCCGATTTTAGTGGCCATCCATCGTGCGGTCGCGGGCATTAACTGCATCAGACCCGAAGCGCCAACGTGCGAGCGTGCATCCATGATGAACAAGGATTCCTGACGAATCAAGCCATATACCCAGGCTGGATCAACATCGACCGCACGAGCCTGCTCACTGACGCGCGATTCAAACGGTGCGACAAAGCGTTGCGTGAAGTCGACTTCCTTTTTAGTGCGTCCAGAGGTCACCACAACACGATCATAAATATGTTCTTGTCGGGCAAGCTCTGCAGCGGCAAGGAGTTCGCGATCTGTCATCCCTAATAGCGTGAAGTTCCACTCCGGCACGGCATCTGTGCGCCAACCGCGTTTAAATAGTGTCACCGCACGGCGCAAGCCGGGGTTGGCACGCGCTTGTGCAAGTTCCTGCGCGGTCACTGGTGCGGGGCGATCTGGGACGGCAATAGACTTACCCAACTCTTCGACTGCGAGTTGGCCATAAAAACTGTATTCCGTTGCAATCGATGCGTAAGCCTTTTGCGCGTCATTCTTTTTACCCGTCGCAGCAAGCCCGCGAGCCTTCCAATACACCCAAGTCGAATCTGCTTTCTGTGTGGCCGTCATTTGATCGATATGGCGAATCACCCACGCCCAATCGATCTTAGACTGCCGCAAGGCAGCGCGTACCCGCCATGCTTCGTTATGGACCGACAACCGCACATCGCCCGATTCGCGATACCAATCAATCGCGCGTGCGTCGAGATACATCATCCCCCACAAGCCAATCTGACCATACGCCCACTGCAGGTTCTTCTTAGGCAGGCGTGAACTCCACGTCCCTTGGATTGCAGCGACCGCGGCACTCAAATCTGTACGCGCCAGACGCGCGAGGCCCATTGCGACGACCTCAGCGCGCATGCCAGATACCGCGCCTGTTTGCACAGAGAGCCACTTCGCGGGCCCAACCATCATCGCATCGTAGGCGCTTAAGTCCGTGGGTTCAAAAATGTACGCGGCAAATTTTCTGGCATCCGTCGTCTTGTTATCTTCCAACGCGTCCTGCAAATAGGGCAGCAAGTCCTCGTTGCTCAGCACACGATCTGCGACGAGCTGATCAAATAATTTCCAGCAGGCCGGCGTCGGGGCAAAAACTTTGGTCGCCTCAAGGACCGTGGCGCGTCGCCCAGTCATATGGCTCGCCTCGAGCTGCGCACAGGATATGTTGCTACCGCCTTGGCGCACTGCGCCAAGCGCACGTACGGTACCGAAGTCGCCCTGACGTGCGGCCATCAGAATCCAGTCCGTGCGCAGACGATCTGCCAGGTAAGCGCCTTTGTATTTTTCCAAGAAGCTCTCAATCTCCTCGCGCGCACCCACCGCGTTATACGACCAGACTCTGGTACGTGCGGTCCAATACTCGGGATAAATCGCCAAAATATCGCCGCGCGCCTTAGGCACAAAGCTTGAGAGTTGTGCAAACTGTTTATTGTTGAGCGCTTGACGGGCCGCCGCGACCGCTTGCGCGGCGGAGGTGGATTCTGGGTCTGCAATAGTCCCTGAGCTTGCCACCGGCGCAGCGCTTATTGGTCTGCTGGGTTTGGCAGGAGTGCTTGGGCTTGACGCTTGCGGAGCAGCGATCGGCGTCGCAGTGCGGGGCGTTGACTGAGGCGCTGCGCCTGTAGTGCCACTTTGCGCTGCGGTCGTGGCACCACCTGTCCCAGTAACCGGCACAAGCGTTCCGTCCGACTTCAAAATAAATTGCTCAGTCGATGAGCCGGCAGATGCAGCCGGCTGCGCGTGAGCTTGCGAAGAGATCAGCACACAGCCGAGAACAACTGCCACAAGAATCTTCATATTCTGGTATCTTGGTCGAATAGTCATAAACGGTTTATCAATACACATTTGGCGATCAACGCTCCTATATGTTGAAGAATAACGCAGACACGCTCAGGATGCGCCTTCGCGAGCTTCGTAAGACGATTCCGCTTGATCAGCGTCAACGGCACAGCAACCTGCTTTGCGCCCAGGTCCGCTACTGGTTTAGCCAGCGCGGCGAGCCCACCTTGCGGGGTCGAGTCGTTGCGGGATTTTGGCCGCTAGCTGACGAGCCTGATATTCGTCCCCTACTGGTTTGGTTGCACGAGCAAGGCGTCCATGTTGCACTGCCCGCGGTCGTTGGCCCGACAACGCCGTTAGAGTTTCATCGCTGGATGCCGAGCGACAGCCTGAGCGAAGGCGCCTTTGGGGTGCTTGAGCCCGCACGCAATCGACCGCTCATTCCTGATGTTGTCCTGGTGCCAACCCTTGGTTTTGGGCCGCGCGCCGAGCGTCTTGGGTATGGCGGTGGCTACTACGATCGTAGTCTCGCCAAACTGACGCAAGACAATCGATTCCTTGTCACCCTCGGAATCGCCTGGAATGAGGCGCAAATACCCGAGGCCGATGGCTTTAAGGCTGCCGCCCACGATTTTATGCTGCATGCGATCGCTACCCCGACTGGCTGGGTACCCAAAGCACCGCTCTAAACGATTTCGACGCTCCCAGACAATTGAACCTATCCTTGCAAGCCGCGCCAAATCGCCAAGGTCGCCTCGGCGTTGTTAAGCGTATAGAAATGCAAACCAGGCACGCCATTGTCGAGCAAGGTCTCGCACAGGTCTGTCACCACATCTGCGCCAAAAGCACGAATCGACTCTTTATCATCACCCATCCCCGCTAAGCGAAGACGAATCCAGCGCGGCACTTCCGCACCACACATTTCTGAGAAGCGCATTAGCTGTGTGTAATTGGTGACCGGCATGATGCCAGGCACGATCGGGATGTCGATCCCCTTGGCTTGCACGCGATCAACAAAATCAAAGTACGCGTCGGCATTAAAAAAGTATTGCGTGATCGCACTATCTGCACCGGCGCGCACTTTGCGTACAAAGTGCATCAAGTCTTGTTCGGGGCTCGTAGCCTGTGGATGCATCTCTGGGTAGGCAGCCACTTCGATATGAAACCAGTCACCCGTCTCTTTACGGATAAATTCGACGAGATCGTTAGCATGGCGCAACGCACCGGCGGCATCCGCCCCCATGCCTGAGGGCATATCACCGCGTAAGGCGACGATTCGTTTGACACCCTCTTGTCGGTAACGCTGCAACAACGCGCGCAGATCATCGTGCGACGCGCCGACACATGACAAATGCGGTGCCGCATCACACCCTAAATCGCGCATCGTCCGTACCGTGTCGAGCGTGCCTTCACGTGTCGATCCGCCTGCACCGAACGTCACGCTGACGTAGTGCGGCTGAATCACCAACATCTGTTTCGCACCCTCAAGCAGACGCTGCTGCGCAGCCGCGTCACGAGGGGGGAAAAACTCCAGGCTAAACGCCTGATTATTTAGAGTCGTCATTATTAATCAAATTCGATAAGAAGCCTGAGATCAGGCTGTAGAGAATCGCACCGCCCACTGCCCACCAAAAACCATTGACTTGAAACCCCGTGAGAATGGAACCGGCAAACCAGAACATCAGTGCGTTCAAGACAAGCAAGAACAGCCCGAGGGTAACAATGGTGATTGGCAAGGTCAGCAGAATCAGAACGGGTTTAACCAAACTATTGATTAAACCCAACACCAAAGCCGCGAGCATGGCAGAGCCAAAACTCGCAACAACGATGCCTGGCAATACATAGGCTACGACAAGCAGTGCCACAGCGTTCAATATCCAGACTAACAATAATGTCATCATTTCAATCTCCCGTGAGCACTGCTCACGGGTGTTTGTCTGAACATCCGACTCACACCCGTTAACGACGCAACATCAATAGCGGTATGCGTCGCCCTTGAAAGGGCCTTCTTGCTTAACGCTAATGTATGCCGCTTGCTGTGGGGTCAGTGACGTTAGGTTGGCGCCAATTTTCTTGAGGTGCAAACGCGCAACTTTTTCGTCGAGGTGTTTAGGCAACACATAAACCTGACCCGATTTGTACTGCTCGTTACGGCTAAATAATTCGATTTGTGCGATCGTCTGGTTCGTAAACGAAGACGACATCACAAACGAAGGATGGCCCGTACCGCAGCCCAAATTCACCAGACGACCCTTCGCCAACAAGATGATGCGCTTGCCGTCCGGGAAAATCACGTGATCAACCTGTGGCTTGATCTCTTCCCACTGAAGATTTTCAATACCAACCACATCGATTTCATTATCGAAGTGACCGATGTTGCAAACGATGGCCTGATCTTTCATGCGGTCCATGTGTGCACGTGTGATCACGTTGTAATTACCCGTCGCTGTCACGAAAATGTCCGCTTTGTCAGCTGCTTCTTCCATAGTGACGACTTTGAAGCCTTCCATCGCGGCTTGCAGGGCGCAGATTGGATCGATTTCTGTGACCCATACTTGCGCACGCAAAGCGGCTAGCGCTTGAGCTGAACCCTTGCCCACATCGCCATAACCCGCCACCACGGCAATCTTGCCAGCAATCATCACGTCCG
>CAMBPA010000016.1 GCA_945869355.1 Bordetella parapertussis | reverse complement strand
CACTAACCCTAGAAGGTAGTCGTCAGCAGCGCGTTCGATTGGAGTGTCTGCATTTTTACCAATATTCAGACCGATGATGCCGCCTTGGGCGCGCCAAGTGCTACGTTGAACGTTCGCTAGAAATGTATCCAAACCCTGATTGTTAAAACCCAGACGATTGATTAAGGCTTGCGCGTCAGGCAGGCGAAACATGCGCGGCTTAGGGTTGCCTGGTTGGGCGCGCGGGGTGACGGTGCCGACTTCAACAAAGCCAACCCCTAAGTTACCCATCGCGTCGATATGTGCCCCGTTTTTATCTAAACCTGCTGCGAGTCCAACAGGGTTCTGTAAAGCGAGGCCCTTTAAGGTGGTCGGGGCCAGCACACGACTCTGCATGAGTCCGCGGGTCAGGGAGCAGTCGTAGGCGAGCTGTAACGCCTTGAGTGTTGCATCGTGGGCCGCTTCGGCATCCAACGCAAAAAGAGCGTGACGTGCCACGGGGTAGGCTTGAAAGAGTATCGACATGGCAACCGTTAAAAAATAGAGTCAGAAAAAATTTTTAATATTCAAAACTTGCTAAGGACTATCCCTCAGGAGGCGGTGGCTGATCATGCCATTGTCCGCTATAGCGAAACTGGGCTGGACCAAACGCTGCTTTGTACGCCATTTTTGCACTCTTTTCGATCCAGTAGCCTAAATAGAGCCAGGGAAGACCGAGTTGCCGACACTGATTGATTTGCCACAAAATGCTGTAGGTGCCCAGACTGCCCTGCGCCTCAGGATCATAGAAGGTATAGACCGACGAGAGCCCTTGCTCAAGCACGTCAATGATCGACACCATACGCAGCGTGCCGTCTTCTTCACGAAACTCCACGAGTCGCGTATTGACGCGACTGGCTAGTAAAAACTCGCTGTACTGAGTGCGACTGTCGTCATCCATGCCACCACCAGGGTGGCGCAACGCCTGGTAGCGCGCGTACAGGGCATAGTGTTCGCTTGACCAGGAAAGCTCAGCCACGAGGGGACGCAATGGCTGATGACGTTTGAGGGCGCGTTGCTGCGTACGGTTAGGCGCAAAGCGATTAACGTCGACACGCACAGGCAGGCAAGCACGGCAACTGTCGCAGTGTGGACGATAGGTAAAAAGTCCGCTGCGCCGAAAACCCTGATCAATCAATTGGGAGTAGGTATCCGCATGAATCAGATGCCCGGGCGCGGCAACCTGTGAGCGGGCCTGTCGCTCGGGCAGGTAGCTACAGGGATACGGCGCGGTTGCATAAAACTGTAGCGCCGCAAAGGGAAGTTCATTGAGTTGGCTCATGGGTGCAATATACCTGCTTGGTCCAAGCGGCCCGGATGCCAAAGGATATCAGGCATCGACGTATGCTGCCGGACATGGGCAATAAATTGTTGTCGTGGTATCGGGGCGGCACCCAAGGCGCTTAAGTGCTCGGTGTGCATCTGGCAGTCGATCCAAGCGACCCCTTGTTTTTTTAAGTACCAGACCAGATATGCCAGGGCGATTTTGGAGGCATCCGTTGCGCGACTAAACATCGATTCGCCAAAAAACATGTGGCCAAGGCTCACGCCATAGAGGCCGCCCATTAGCTCGCCATGCACCCATGTTTCGATACTGTGCACGTGCCCCAATAAGTGCCAGGCCTCGTAGGCCAATTGCATCTCCCGGGTGATCCACGTGCCAGGCTGTCCGTTAAGAGACGGTCGGGCACAGGCGCGCAACGTAGAGGTGAAGGCGGTGTTGACTTTGACAACGATGGAGTAGTCCCCGGCCGCTTGTGCGCGGGCGATTTGTCGCAGGCGCTTGCCTAGAGAGTGGGACAAGTGCAATGCATCACACTGGAGCACCAGGCGTGGGTTGGGAGACCACCAGAGCGGTGGTTCGTCTTCAGAGAACCAGGGGAAGATACCTTGACTGTAGGCCGCGCGCAAGCGCCCGATCGATAAATCAGCCCCAGCGGCTAATAGGCCTGCGGGCTCCTGGAGGGCTTGCTCTGGATCGGGGAAGGGCGTGTCGGGTTCGAGCCAGATCAGGCGCATGGCAGGCTCAATCTGGCGTTAGTACTCAGCCGCCCGGCCGGTTGGCTGCGAATAATGCGTAATGATGGGTATCGAAATGCCCCGTCTCACGTTCGCGCAGATAATGTTTGAGTGTCGTGGACACCGAACGGAAAGAGAGATTGTCCCAAGGTATTTCGTCAAGGCCGAACCAGCGCGCTTCTAGAGTTTCCGGACCTGGATCAAGATCTGGGCTCGAGGCATGCGCTAAAAAATAAACGTGTACTTGATCGACGTGAGGGATATCCACCACCGTGTAGAGTTTGCCAAGCGTGATGTGCGCGCCGGCTTCCTCTTGTGTTTCGCGTTCAGCCCCTTGGTCAATGGTTTCGCCGAGCTCCATGAAGCCGGCCGGTAAGGTCCAAGTGTTCGCGCGCGGTTCAATCGCACGCAGACACAGAAGAATTTTGTCATTCCAGATGGGGAGTGTGCCCACCACGAGTCTGGGGTTTTGATAATGCACCGCACCGCAGGCTTCGCACACATCCCGTTCGCGATTGTCGCCTTCGAGAAGGCGGCGCGTAATAGGCGTCGCGCATTGTCCGCAGAATTTTTGTAGACGCGGGGCGGGGAAGTAGAAGTCGGGATCGTGGCTCATAGACCTCTATTTTAAGGCTAATGCTTACGAATCGGTGCGTAGGGGTCCTGGGTTCACCACAAAATCTAAGGTCTTTGCGATGTCGCTTTGCGCGATGTGTCGCAGCGGGGCAGGTTGGCTAAGCGCACCATATCGTCCAGAGGGATCAAAGAGCCGCAGCGCGTCAAGCTGTGCTCTCGGCTCAACGCCTGCGCCGCTTGCCTTGTCGAGTGCCTCGAGCATGGCTTGGCCGGTCTCGCCTTGGAGTACGTCGGCCAGTCCAAGCAAGTCGCGGTCATCGATACGGGCCGCGCCCTGATCTGTTTGAGCATACAGCTGCCCTTGGTCATCCGCGAGCCATTGCACGACCTCTTCAATGACGCGTTCGTTATGCGTGACGAGCGCGTTGAGGTCGGGACGCAGGTGAAGAATAAAAGGAGCCGCGTCTAGTCGCACATAGACGCGCTGAGGGCCATTTTGGAAAAACCATCGGCCATCTGGTTCGCAGGCGTAGTTGCGGCCGATAAATCCCAATATCTGCGTGTTTGTGATGCCCGAGCCTTCGCCTCCAAGTTGGGCATCGCCCCGAGGATGCAAGCGCCATGCGCCTCGTGCGCTGAGCGAGAGCCAGCCGTAGACCGCCGGCACATTAGGCCAGCGTGCGATCGCATCAAGTACGGATTGATCCATCAGGTTTTTTGATAAAAAACCACAGCAGACTAAGCCCTTGCAAGAGGACGAGGCACGCCATGGAGTAAGTGAGCGATTGGCTCGGGGAGTGATTGAAACGCTGAAACAAATCGGTTATTGCACCAAAGCCCCATTGAACAATAAACAAACCCGCAAAAACCAGCAGGTTATAGGTCGTCAGGACTCGCCCGGCGACCTCGCTTGGAAACTCCAGGGCAGCTTGTGTCTGCAGTAAGAACATCGCCGGGACGGCTGGCGCGAGGATGAGCCAAAGTGGCCAGGACGCGGAATGCTGCCAACCTGTGATGACCGCCAGACAAAGCGGTAGCCAGATCAGCGCACCCACAGATTGGTTTAATAAAGAGACCCATCTTTTGATGAGCCTTGGGCTGAGCTCCCCCATCAAAAAATAAGAGCACAGAATGCTGGCGTTCATGAAAAGTAAGGTCTGGCTCGCCCGGTCGGGACTCATCCCCAGTATTTGGGTAAACCAGGGGCCCGCCCAGAGGGTTTGTAGCGCACCGAAACCACCAATTGTGAAAACGGTTGCGGGCAGGACACGGATCATAAAGGGATGCCGACACACCGTGAAAAACCCAGCATTTGAAACATGCTTGTTGCCCGCGCCGGCTTGCCGATCAAGATCACCGGTAAAAAGAAAAATGCCGAGCGCACACAGCAGAAACAGGACGGCGGTTAGACTAAAAACATGTCGCCAGCCGATCCATTCTGCCAGCGCAAGCGCGGGTTGGCTGGCCACCAGCGCCCCAGAAGTGCCGGATATCAGCATATACATGACAAGCCGTGGCTGTCGCTCGGGCGGCAAGCAGCGCCTGAAATAGGAGTATGCGGCCATCAGACACGCGGATACCCCGATCCCGATTAGGATGCGTCCCAGAGACTGCACCAAAAGGGTTTCGCCGATTGCGGTCAGTGCCGCACCCAGCGCTGCGATAAGCAGCAAGGCAGACTCGGTTCTGCGCGCGCCGTACCTGTCAAGCCAAATACCGACTGGGATTTGCATCGCGGCGAAGGACAGGATGTAGGCGGAGGACAGCCAGCCTAGCTCGCTCGCGGATAGGCTGAGGTCTGATACCAACAGGGGGGCGAGCGCTGCGTTGACCGAACGCATGGCGTAGGACAAAAAATATCCCACGGCAAATACCAGCACGATTCGCAAGGCAACGAGGCCGGAGGGCATGTTGGGTAAGGCGGGGGGTGGGTTTACGCTTGTCATTGTTATTTACTGGAGGCGCAACCCGGAATCGAACCGAGCTACACGGATTTGCAATCCGCTGCATAACCACTCTGCCATTGCGCCAACTGTAAGCGTTACGCCGGCGCAGATCATACTACAAAAGGCCTTTTTAACTTACTTGACTCAAACTATACTGACCCCAATCACAGGATGAAGGCCTTGCCGCTTGGGCAAGGTCTGGTCCGTGGATCGTTTATTAGACATACTTTGGAGACAACAATGAAAACATTGAAAACGCGACGGGCGCTGATGCAGGTGGGGTTTGGTGCGCTGGCGCTGATGGCCGGGCCGAGTTGGGCGCAGTCCGACTGGCCCACAAAGCCGGTCACCTTGATCGTCCCCTTTCCAGCTGGCGGGGGCACTGATGCCTTTGCGCGGCCGTTAGCCGCGATCTTGGCCAAAGACCTAGGTAAGCAGTTCATCATTGATAACCGTGGTGGCGCAGGCGGTACGGTGGGAGCCTCGGCAGCCGCAAAGGCCCCTGCAGACGGCTATACCCTGTTCGTTGGAGCCGTACATCACTCGATCGCGCCCTCGATGTACCCAAAGCTTGACTACAACATTCAGACGGACTTCGTGCCGTTGGCAGTGATTGCGCGTGTGCCGCAGGTCTTGGTGGTCAACCCGCAAAAAGTGCCGGGTAAGGACTACCAGGCGTTTCTCGCGCAGGTAAAAGCGGATCCCGGCAAAATGAACTATGCCTCGGCTGGTAGTGGAACCTCCCACCATCTTGCTGGCGAGCTATACAAAATTCAGGGCAAGACAGATATTGCGCATATCCCGTATCGTGGCGCGGGTCCCGCCATGCAGGGCTTGATTGCAGGCGATGTGGATATGATGTTCGACGGTTTGGGCTCTTCCGCCGCACAAATTAAGGCAGGCCGTATCAAGCCATTGTTTGTCGCAAGCGAAAAGCGAAATCCTGCGATTCCCGATGTCCCAACGACTGCTGAAATCGGTCTTCCTCAATACGTGGTTAGTACATGGTATGCCTTGTGGGCACCTAAAAATACTCCTCCCGCTGTGACGGAAAAGATCATTGCAGCGCTCAAAAAACTACCCCAGGACGAGACGATTCGCACGGTGTGGGCGACCAATGGCGCTGAGTTTCCGGACATAACGGGCGCTAAGTTCGCTGCGTTTGTAGAAGGCGAAGTGAAGCGTTGGGGCGAGGTCGTCAAGACGTCTGGCGCGAAGCTTGATTAATGTGGTTGAGTAAGAAAAAAGCCTGATCTTTTGATCAGGCTTTTGCCAGAATTTGGAGCGGGAGAAGAGTCTCGAACTCTCGACCTCAACCTTGGCAAGGTTGCGCTCTACCAACTGAGCTACTCCCGCTTTAACGCCCACCACCCTTGCTATGCATGCTTCAACAGTGCACCCAAGTTCGATCAACGAAGTTCGTGAATATAGCATACCCCCCTACCCCTATGTCAAACCCGCCAGTCCCTGCGCCTGTTGTCGAAGATGCCGGCTCGATCTTTGAGCCATGCAGCAGCGTCGCAGCGGATGTGCGCGTTGAGCCGGCAGAGCTGACAGCTCAAAATACCTTGGGACTAGCTTGCCGGGCCCAGCACCTTATTGCGTTGCGTAGCCCAGGGCAACTTGCTGGGGTGACCGAGCGTGCTCTTCAGTACCGGCGTGTGTTTGTGTTGGGCGGTGGCAGCAACGTTGTGCTGCCACCGCAATTATCCGCTTTAGTGTTGAAAGTCGAATTCAAGGGGATTGCGCTTGCTGGTGATTTGTCGGACTGCTGGCTGATCGATGTCGCCGCGGGTGAAGACTGGCATGTTTGGGTGACTTCTGCCATCAAAAGTGGTTGGCCGGGCTTAGAGAACCTCGCCTTAATTCCCGGGACGGTCGGTGCGGCACCTGTACAAAATATTGGTGCCTATGGCGTTGAGTGTCGAGACCATATTGAGTCGGTGAGCGCTTGGAATATTCCGCAGGGGCTGTTAAGAACCTTCAGCCGAGAAGAGTGTGAATTCGCTTACCGTGACAGCATGTTTAAGCGCGCGCCAGAAGGAACATGGTTGATTGTTTCCGTGCGTTTTCGTTTACCAAAGGTGTGGACGCCTGTGCTGGGGTATCCCGATCTTCAAAAACACTTTCGTATTGGCGCTGCAGATGCGCAATCGCCTAGCCCTCAAGCCGTATTCGATGCTGTGTGTGCCATACGCCGCGCCAAACTTCCTGATCCAGCCAAACTGGGTAATGTGGGCAGCTTTTTTAAAAATCCTGTTGTATCGAGTGTGCAGCATGCGCAGCTTATGCTGGCGCATCCAGACGTGGTCTCTTACCCACAGGCGGATGGGCAATACAAACTCGCAGCGGGATGGTTGATTGATCGGTGTGGCTGGAAAGGGCGGCGCGTTGGTGCAGTCGGGATGCATGCTCGTCAAGCGTTAGTGCTTGTGAATTACGGCGGGGCGCAGACCAACGAGGTGCTGGCGCTTGCGCACGCGGTGCGGTCAAGCGTGCAAGAGTGCTTTGGCGTCGAACTTGAAATGGAACCGATCAACGTAGCCGAGTAGTGCTGCGCAAACAAGCAACACGGCTCGCCTGCTGTTGCTCACTTAAAGACCGAGAACCGTTTGCATATTGAATAGGCCGGTTTTTTTGCCTTCAAGGTAGCGCGCTGCGCGCAGGCCGCCTTCAGCGTAGCCTGCACGGCTGCTAGAGCGATGCGTGATCTCGATGCGCTCGCCAACTCCGCAGAAATACACGGTATGGTCGCCCACGATGTCGCCGCCTCGTACGACGGAGAAGCCGATTTCACCGGGCTTGCGTGCGCCCGTGTGACCATGTCTCGTCCAGGTGGCGACGTCGTCAAGTTTCTTGCCCCAAGCATCCGCCACCACTTCACCCATTTTGAGTGCCGTGCCGGAAGGTGCATCCACTTTGTGATGATGGTGTGCCTCAAATACTTCCACGTCGTAGCCAGAGTTCAGAATGCGTGCCGCCATATCAAGCAGCTTAAGCGTTGCGTTCACGCCGACACTCATGTTGGGCGCAAACACGATGCCAATCGACTTTGCTGCCTCCGTGATCGCGGCTTTACCTGCGTCATCAAACCCTGTCGTTCCGATGACCATGTTCACGCCGTGCGTGACGCAAGCCCTGAGGTGCTCGAGCGAGCCCTCTGGGCGTGTGAAATCAATCAGGCAATCTGCTTGCTTGAGCTCAGACAATTGATCTGTGATCAACACGCCACTTAGCTTGCCCAAGAAGGCCGTCGCGTCTTGCCCGAGCATCTGTGCACCGGCAATATCCAGCGCCGCAGTCAGCTTTAAATCTGTGGATTGGGTGACGGCTTCAATGAGCATGCGGCCCATACGGCCACTGGCTCCGGCGATTGCAATACGCATAATGAACTCTTATTGTGGAAGTGAATGACGGATTAGCGCAGGGGTGTGGGTGCGTCGAGTGGAGCTGCGGGCGAGGCCGATGGATCAGACATCGTCGTAACACTGGTTGTTTGACTAACGGTCACGCCAGGAAGAATTTCAACCGAAGCTGACATCTCTGAAGCCGCCGCTGCATCATTAGCTTCGCGCGACCTGTTAAGTTGGTGTTGTGCGGCCTCTTTTTGTGAGGTCTGCACCTCTTCGCGTGCGAGCTGGAAGGGTTGTAGCTCGGGCTGCTCGTCGCCACGCCAGCTCGCAAGCTGGCTACCTTCAAAGATTACCGTTAACACGCGCTCTTCGGTTTTGCCGTTACTTGCGCGGTAATAGTAGGGGTAGTCCCAGCGATTCGCATGAAGCACGCTGGCTAAGGTGGGAGTGCCAAGTGCGTAGCGCACTTGTTCGCGCGACATTCCAGGGCGCAAGAGCGTGACTTGGTCTTTGGTAACCCAGTTACCTTGCTGGACACCGGTCCGGTATGGAAAGCCCCATTGGCTGGAGGAACAGCCGGCTAATCCGGCCGTGCAGGCGACTCCCAAGAGGGCAGCGCGCAGGAAAGAAGCGAGAGTATGGGATGTGAACACTGCTGACCTCAATGGGTTTCGCGACCAAAGACGCTATCATAAAGCCTTAATCGCACGCCTAGCGGGCAAAACAGGGGATTTTTCTTGGATACCGAGAACGACCAAAGCGACCTTAAAAATGTAGGCCTCAAGGCTACGTTCCCACGCCTAAAAATTCTCGATATGTTTCGCAAGTCTGGCGAACGGCACCTCAGTGCCGAGGATATTTACCGGTCGCTACTGAAGGACAAGGTTGATATTGGGCTAGCCACCGTCTATCGGGTGCTAACCCAGTTTGAGCAAGCGGGGATCTTGGCGCGGAGTCAGTTTGACGGGGGCAAGTCGATCTTTGAGCTCAATGATGGCGATCAC
The DNA here is from genome assembly GCA_945869355.1 of Bordetella parapertussis. Classification (GTDB taxonomy): domain Bacteria; phylum Pseudomonadota; class Gammaproteobacteria; order Burkholderiales; family Burkholderiaceae_B; genus Zwartia; species Zwartia parapertussis_F. Next base: position 1,537 of record CAMBPA010000016.1, on the reverse strand, counting down.
CACGATCATCTGATCTGCACGCATTGCGGCAAGGTCACTGAGTTTGCGGATGACGAAATCGAAAAGCGCCAACACAAGGTCGCGCGCGCGAATGGCTATACGCTTGAAAGCCACGATATGGTGTTGTATGGGGTATGTAAGGACTGTGGCTAAGGCGTCGTTGTGCCGTTGCTCATGACGTCGGCTGCAACATTTCTAGTGCGTGTTTGCGCGTGGTCTCGGTGATTTTGATGCCGCCCAGCATGCGGGCGATTTCCTCAATGCGCGCAGGGTCGTTGAGCGCCGTAATACTTGAGGTTGTGACACCCTTGGCCTGCTGCTTGCTGACCTGAAAGTGATGTTGCCCGCAGGCAGCTACTTGGGGGAGATGGGTGACGCAAAGCACTTGATGCCTCTGACCCAGTTCGCGCAGTAGGTTGCCAACGACTTCGGCTACCGCCCCGCCAATCCCGCTGTCGACCTCATCAAAAATCAAGGTGGGTACCCGTGCGGCACGGCTCGCAATGACAGACAGGGCCAGCGAGATGCGCGCGAGTTCTCCGCCCGATGCAACTTTTGCTAAAGGTTTGGGTGTAGTGCCCGCATGCCCCGCAACCAGAAACTCAATATGATCACTGCCTTGTGCGGAGGCAGGCGCTTCGGTGAGCGAAATTGCGAATTGCCCGCCTTCCATCGCAAGGGTTTGCATGGCGCGGCCCACAAGTTTGCTCAGATCTTTTGCGGCTTTTTGTCGTGCTGCAGAAAGCGCTTGCGCGTGCTGGTTGTAGTCTTTTTTGAGCGTTGCCGCCTGCGCACGAAGCGCCTCGATATCGGCCGAAGCCTGCAGCGACTTGAGCTCGGCCTGCAGGGTTTGATGCAAGGTGAAGAGTTGCTCAGGTTCCGTTTTGAACTTGCGCGCCAAATCAAAAATTGTCCGCATGCGCTCTTCGACCGTGGCGAGCCGTGCGGGATCGAGTTCGACGCGCGACAGGTAGGCATTGAGGTCTGATACCGCTTCGCTGACACCAATGCGGGCTGACTCTAAGGCCTCGTAGACCGTCTGCAGACTCGGGTCGTGGCGCAATAGGTGATTAATACGTTGCACAGCCATGGCGATTTGATGATGTGCGGAACCATCGCTTTCGTCCAGCACCGCCAGTGCTTGTGCGGCGCCGTCAATGAGCGCCTGCCCATTGGCAAGCCGCGTGTGTTCGGTCGAGATGTCTTGCCACTCCGTTGGGCCAAGTTCCAGGCGGTCGAGTTCCGCTGTTTGCCATTCGAGTTTTTCACGTGCTGCCGCAATGACGGTTGCATCTTGCTCACTCAGGGTGAGTTGGCGTTCGACTTTACGCCAAGCTTTCCAGGCGCCGACCAGCTCTTGCCGTAAGGTTTGATGCGCGCCGTGGGCGTCAAGCATGTCGCGTTGATTATCTGAACGTAACAAGCTTTGGTGGGCGTGTTGGCCGTGTATGTCGACAAGATATTCACCGACTTCGCGCAACTGCGTCACCGTGGCGGTCGTGCCATTGATGTAGGCGCGACTGCGGCCTTGCGCGTC
>CAMBPA010000015.1 GCA_945869355.1 Bordetella parapertussis | reverse complement strand
GTGCGAATGCCATCATGCTCGAAGATCAAACCTATCCGAAGCGCTGTGGCCATTTTGATGGAAAAGATGTCGTCTCTACACAAGAAATGGTCTCGAAAATTAAGGCAGCTGTTGACGCTCGACACGATCCAGACCTCATGATCCTTGCTCGCACCGATTCGCGCGCAATCGAAGGGTTTGAGGCATCACTCGATCGGGCGCGAGCCTATCAGGAGGCCGGTGCAGACTTTCTATTTATTGAAGCGCCTTTGACTAAGGAGGAGCTACTAGCAATTCCTAAGGCCGTACCAGGCATCCACCTGTGCAATATGGTCATCGGCGGCAAGACGCCTCTTTTGCCGCGCGAAGAGCTTGCGGCCGCTGGATACTCTGTGATCTGTTATGCCAATGCCGCTCTGCAGGCGTCTATGCTAGCCATGCAGAATGCCATGCAACACTTGGCTGCATACGGGTCAATAACTGGGTTTGAGTCACAGCTCATGATGTTTGCCGAACGCCAGGCAGTACTTGATGCTGATCACTACAAAGAACTGGAGAGGCGTTACACATGAACCCATCTACCGCAACGACATTTTTTGATAAAGTCTGGCGAGATCACGTGATCTCGACGCTAGACGAAGAGTCTGAGCTATTACAAGTCGATCGCCTTGTCTTGCACGAACTATCAGGCAGTCAAGCGCTTAGGGCGCTTGAAGAAGCCGGGCGCACGCCAATTAGCCGCGGACAAGTCTTTACTGTTATCGAACACTTGATATCAACGCAACCGGGAAGAGGTCCCTGCGACTCCGTTTCCGCTAGTGGTCCCGCGATGATACAGACCACTCGAGACGCTTCTAAAAAATACGGGCTTCACTTCATCGACTACGACGATCCTCGACAAGGTATTGCACACGTCGTAGCTCCTGAGCTTGGCATTGCCTTCCCCGGCGCGACATTAGTGTGTTGCGACAGCCATACCAGCACGATAGGCGGAGTCGGCGCACTCGCTTGGGGGATTGGAGCGTCCGAAGCGGAGCATGTGTTGGCCACGCAGACCCTCGCTCAAGCCAAGCCCAAGACGATGCGGGTGAATTTTGAAGGAACCCTCAAGCCAGGCGTATTTGCAAAGGATATGATCTTGGCCTTAATTGGCACAATCGGCGCTCAGGGTGGCATTGGCTACGCAACGGAATACGCAGGCAGTGCGGTGCGCGATCTTCCGATCGATGGACGACTCACTCTTTGCAACATGTCTATCGAGTTTTCGTGCAAATACGGTTTTGTCGCTCCAGACGAAAAGACCTTTGAATATCTGAAAGGTGCAGAGTTTTCACCAAAGGGCGCTGCGTGGGAGAAAGCGACAAACTACTGGCGAACCCTTAAGACCGATGATGATGCAGTGTTTGATAAAGAGATTACGATCGATTGCGATGCGCTCGAGCCCCAGGTGACGTGGGGGATCAGTCCTCAGCAAGTAGGTAGTATTGGCGCAACTGTGCCAAAACCTAGCCAAGCCGTCGATAAAGAGGCTAATGCGCTGGGTGAGCGTGCTCTGACTTATATGAGACTTCACGCAGACGAACCAATTCGCGGCACTCCCATAGACGTTGCTTATATCGGCTCGTGCACCAATGCGCGCCTCACCGATTTGCGTGCCGCAGCGCAGATCCTAAAAGGTCGAAAGGTGAAGGCGGGGATTCAGGCCATTTGCGTACCAGGCTCTAGCCCGGTTAAACGCGCAGCGGAAGCCGAAGGCATTGACAAGATCTTTAAAGACGCAGGGTTCGAATGGCACGAATCTGCCTGTGGTTTCTGTGGGCATATCGGCGACAATCGTTTTGCGGACTTGCGCGTCATTAGCACGACAAATCGAAACTTTGAGTCGCGACAGGGTCCCAAGACGCGCACGCATCTTGCCAGTCCTGCAACCGTTGCAGCCTCAGCCATCATGGGTTGTATCGCAGACGCTAGGGAGCTGAGCTAAACATGGAAGCACTTCAGCGTGTTACTGGGGTTGCAGCACCCTTCATGCGTATCAATATTGATACGGATCAAATCATTCCTGCGCTTTTCCTTGGAGGGACGGATGCCAAAGGTTATGGCGCACACCTCTTTCACGGTTGGCGTTTTTTAGCGGATGGAACACCCAATCCTGAATTCATTTTGAATCAAGCGCCCTTCGATCAATCTGAGGTTTTACTCGCAGATCGAAATTTTGGTTGTGGCTCATCCCGTGAACGTGCTCCAAAAGCGCTGAGGGAGTTTGGGTTTCGCGCAGTGATTGCGCCTTCGTTTGGCGGTATATTTTTTAATAACTGCTATCGCAATGGCATTGTTCCGGTCGAACTTCCGATTGGGCAAATCAAAGAACTTGTTTCAGAAGTCGAGGCGAGCTCAGGTCAAGCGAAAATCACTGTCGATTTAGAGGGCCTCTGTGTCAGCACAGCCAGCGGCAAACGCTTTAGCTTTACCGCTCCCCCAGCGCTGCGAGAAATGCTATTGCAAGGTCTCGACGAGATCTCGCTGACTCTTTCCAAATCTGAGTCAATCGAACGATTCAGAGCGACCGATCGTGCCAACCGGCCCTGGGCGTACTCGGTATGATTACTTCATCAATCGGTCGCTAGCGATACGTGCGCCTTCAGCAAGCGCACGCAATTTCGCCCACACAACATCCGTGGCGACTCGGCCCATTCCAGCCGACGTGTCGAACCCGCAGTCGGTCCCCGCTAGTACGCGCGTCGGATCTCCAACATCGGCGGCGACGCGCTCAAGGCGGTCAGCAATGACCTCTGGGTGTTCAACAAAATTAGTCAATACATCAATCACACCTGCAACGATCACCTGATTGTCTTGCAATGGCTGTTCACGCAAGACCTTCATTTCGTGCGCATGACGCGCATTGGCAAATGGCAGCACGAAACCTCCCACCTTTGTCTGACGAATCACGGGCCAAATCTTTCGCAGTGGCACATCACAGTCGTGTGGGCCTTCGTAATTTCCCCAGCACACGTGCATACGAACACGATCTTGGGGAATATTGCGCAGCGCGACATTGATTGCGGACACAACGCGCTCGATAAAACCCAAGAACTTTGCGTCGGACTCACCATGATAAGAAACGTGCCTCTCGAGCGCTAAGTCTGGGCAGTCGATTTGCAGGATAAAACCATTGTCGACAATGGCCTCGTACTCTAAGCGCAAGGCTTCTGCCAAGGCTGCCAGATATGACTCTTCGGTGTCGTAAAACTCATTCTTACAGGCCGAAGCGATAATTCCTGGCGACGGAGCCGTCAAGAATGCTTCGGTAAACGATTTTTCCTTGCGCGTATCTAACGTTGCGCGGAAATCGCGCGCTTCCGACGCGGCCAACGCCGGGTCTATGTAACGAACCTCTCCGACTACGCGTGGTGGCAAAAAATTACTCACAGCCACTTTACCGCCGGACTGCTGCTCCAGCATTTTTTTAAATTCTGGATAGCGCTCAACGTCGCCACGAGACCAACGTTTCCAGGCTCCGCCAAAGCCAGACATACGTCGTTGAACGTATAAAAAGAATCCCTCTCGCTGCTGCTCTCCATTGTTCCCAATATCAATACCGTTAGCCAGTTGAAGGTCTACTGCAGCCTGCATGGCTTGATGCCCAAGGGCTTCGAGCGCAGCTGGGTCTACCTCGGCGCCATTCGCACGATCCGCATACATCTGCACCAGCTCGAGCGGGCGCGGAAGACTACCAGTGTGTGTTGTAAGAATTCTTTTGTTGCTATGTTGCATGGTGTTATTGGAGCTTGATGTTGTTATCTTTAATCACTTTGCCCCAGTATGCAGTTTGATCCACGAGCCATTTCTGCATGACGACCGGGTTGTAAGGAACGCCTTCAGAGCCAAGCTCTGCGAAACGCTTTTGCACTTCGGGTTTAGCGACGACTTTCATGATGTCTGCATTAATCTTGGCGACAATTTCTGGTGGCGTACCCGCCGCAGTCACCACACCTTGAAAGGAACCCGTAACAAAACCAGGCGAGCGTTCACCGATTGTCATCGTGTCGGGGATCTGACCAAACCGCTTCGGACTAGCCACGGCAATTAATCTAAAGTTACCTGCCTTAACCATTGGATATGTAGCCAAAAAACTGTTTAAGGTCGAGTCAATTTGGCCACCAGCCAAGTCGCTGACAACCTGAGCACCACCCTTATAGCCAATAAAGTTGTACTCAAAACCGAGGCTCTTACTCAACACAACACCCGACAGGTGGGTAGATGTACCCAAGGTCACACCAATACTGAGTGGATTTTTTTGTGCTTTAGCGTAGGCAATAAACTCATCAAATGTTTTAACAGGCATTTGATTCTTCACGACCAAAATATGGGGCGAATACGCCAAGATGGCGACCGCGGTCAATTCCTTTGCTGGGTTATAGGTCATCTTATCCATCAGGCTCGGAGTCATGGTCAAGATGCTTAGGTCAGCCACAAGCATGGTGTAACCATCGGGCTTTGACGTGGCCACGTACTGCCCACCGAGATGACCCGCAGCACCTGGCTTGTTCTCTACGAGCACAGTCTGCTTCCACAACTCAGACAACTCTTTACCAACTAAGCGCGCCAAAATGTCGGAAGCCCCTCCAGCAGGAAAAGGCACAACGAGTTTTACCGCCTTATCTGGGAAGTTAGCGACGCCTGCTGTTTGAGCGACGGCCGAGCTCGGCAACACGATCGGGATCACTGCGCTAATACATACCGCAGCACTTAATGCACATTTAATTACGGCTTTAATCAACATCATGTCTCCTGTTGTATTTTGTATGGAGCGATTAAGAGAGGACTACGCCATCCGCTGTATGTCATGTCTTCTGTTTGGGTAAAACTTAGTATGCGAGGATAGGCCATTTATGGCGCGGGCTATTTACACGCTCGAACTTATACTAATATCTAAGTATCCCAGTGTCAAAGTTGAGGTTTTAAATGCTTATCTCGCTTCATCACTTCCCATCACTCAAATATCTTCTCGGTGCAGTGATTGGCGTCATACTTGCCTGCATGGCACACGTAGCTCATGCCGAATCAAAAGAGGCACTTGAGCGAGACTCTCGAACCGCTTTAAACACTCTGATCGCGCAAAATCATATCGCTAAAGACCTACACGCGCGGGCAGCTGCAGTCCTCGTCTTCCCTAGCGTCAAAAAGGCCGGCCTGATGGTGGGTGCCCAATATGGTGAAGGCGTGCTTTGGCAAAATGGCAAAGCGACGGCCTACTACAACACGGGTGGTGCATCATTTGGCTTTCAAGCGGGTGTACAGGAGTACGGCTATGCCATGTTCTTTATGAAAGAGAGCGCTCTGAATGCCTTGAACGTAACGCAAGGCTTTGAAGTAGGGGTGGGACCGAGTGTCGTAGTGATCGATCAAGGCATGGGTGTATCGCACACAACAACAACCATGCAAAATGATATCTATGCATTTGTCTTTAGCCAAAAAGGGCTTATGGCAGGTATTGGGATACAAGGCAATAAAATTACGCGCATCTGCAAATAGTTGCGTACGAACGTGTCAACACCCGAACTCAAGCTTCCCACCCTCCCCGTCGGTAGACATTATCGTTTTCATGCGATGGTCAAGCCCTCGGGGGCAGAATGCAATATCGATTGCGACTATTGCTTTTATTTGCATAAGACTGATCTGCTTGAGCACCCTGTCCACGCCCGCATGGGTGCACCCACACTCGAACAACACGTCCGGCAATACATCGAGAGCCAAACTGGCGAGCAAGTAGTTTTTTCTTGGCAGGGCGGTGAGCCCACACTGATGGGATTAGATTTCTTTCTCAAGATTGTTGCGTTACAAAAAAAATATGCGAAACCAGGGCAACGTATCGAAAATGATTTGCAAACAAACGGCATTGCTCTTGATGATTCGTGGGTTAAATTTTTAAAGGAAAATAATTTTCACGTTGGCTTGTCGATCGATGGACCTCGCGCGCTACACGACACCTATCGCAAGACACGCAACGGAAAATCTACCTTTGATTTCGTGATGGCTGCCGCCCACAAGCTTACTCAAGCCGAAGTGCCTTTCGCTGCGTTGTGTGTCGTTAACCGCGCCAATGCCAAACATCCCGAAGAGGTTTACCGATTTTTGGTCGACGCGCTAGGCACCTGGCGCATACAATTCAATCCTGCTGTCGAGCCAACCACTTTTAAACTCAACGCGCCGGGCAAACTAGATAAATCTAACGCTCCGCTACAAGATAGCGCCCGCGCGAAGCCCGGCCACCCTTTGTCAATCGTCACGGATTGGTCTGTTGATCCAGATGACTATGGAACATTCCTATCAGGCGTATGGGACGAGTGGCTCGCGACAGATTTTGGACGCATTCACGTAAATCTTTTTGAAACCGCCATTGCACAGGCGGCGGGCATGCCGGCACAGACCTGTACACAGGCAGAATTTTGTGGGAAGGGGCTTGCGGTGGAACATGACGGCGAAGTCTATTCATGCGACCACTTTGTATACCCAGAGTATCGATTAGGAAACATCCACACTACCCACCTTGGCGATCTTGCTTTTTCAACTGAGCAGAAAACGTTCGGGATGAACAAGCGAGACACTTTGCCAAAGCAGTGCTTTGACTGCGATTTTCTCAAACTCTGCTGGGGCGAATGCCCTAAAAATCGACTGATAAAAACCCGCGATGGTGAACCTGGCCTTAATTATTTGTGCTCGGGGCTTTTTCATTTCTATCAGCACATTGGCCCGGATGTCATTCGTATACTGAAACAATTGGGACAATTGCCTCGCTGACACACTCCCGCCTGAGATAACTAACGCGCGGAACGCATATGCTCAAGCTTCAACACCTCGCTGCAATCGGAATCTCGTTGGCTATGAGTGCGATTGCGCATAGCCAAGGCGAACAGCCGACCAGTCTTCATCTATTTCTACCAAATGCTCCCGCCAAAGGCGTCGTCATTGCCTTGCACGGGTGCGGCGGTCTTCTGTCTAGTGCGAAATCAAAAGCCTCGGAACTCTCTGCTCGACATGCGGTCATGGCGAAACTAATCACCGAAGCGGGCTGGATCGCCGTGTTTCCCGATAGCTTCTCCCCGCGTGGGCGACGAGAAATCTGTACCCAAAAATTTTCCGAGCGCATAATCAACAGCGGACACCGCAGGCTTGATGCACTCAACACTGCAAAATGGGTGCATGACCAAAACTGGACAAATGAACAATCGGCTCAGCCTCTAAAAACCGTTCTTCTCGGCTGGTCGCATGGTGGTTCTGCAGTACTCCAGAGCATTGAAGATACGCAACGCAACGATCCGGCTCGCGGGCTCATTGATCAAGCGGTTGCTTTTTATCCCGGGTGCTCCGAGCAGCTCAAGCGTGACTACCGAACGAACATTCCACTCACACTGTTTTTAGCGGGCAAGGATGACTGGACTGCGCCACAACCCTGCATCGAATTAGGAAAAAAAGTCGGCGCGACCGTCTGGGTATACGATCAGGCCTATCACGGGTTTGACAGTCCGATTGGGAAGGTGCAATTCCGACCCGAGATCCCCAACGGGGTGACGCCTGGCCGCGGTGTTCATTCAGGACCCGATCCGGAGTCGCGCGAAGACGCATACAAGAAGCTGCGAGCGCTACTGCGCACTCTGGAAACGAAATAGAGACCGGGTTCTATTTAGTGCGCAGGATCTTCATGATTCCTTGGCCATACATGATCTGCTTGTCATTGACCGTGAGCGCTCCACGCAAAAAAATAAGTGATGATGTCTTTCGCGCAACCTCCCCGCGCGCGACGATAAAGTCTCCCGCAACACTCGGTGCAACAAAATGTGTATCTAAATGAATGGTTGTGCAAGGCTGCTGTTCATTTGCAGCCCAAGCCACCATACTAATGGCTTGATCTAACAAGGTGACAAGCATACCCCCGTGGACAACACCCACGCCGTTTTCATGCCTGGGCTCAACAAGCAAGCCGTACTCCCAACCTTCATTGAGCTGCCGAGACCAAAGTGGCCCGACCTCTGCGAAGAACCCTTTACTTTTAAGAGTCTTCCATCCGTGTTCAGCGGGGCTAAATGCATGGGGGCCGGGCATGATTTTCCTTATTCGAGCGTTGAACGCATTACCAAGCGAGCTTCGAGTTGCATCGCGGCGATTAACTTTAATTGCTGGGCCTTCGTGAGTTGGTCAGCAAGGCTGGCACAAACAATGGTATGCGTGATGTGCTCCGTATCATCGAGCACCGGAACAGCGGCAATATTTAGTCCGGCGATATAAGTGTTTCGGTCAATGCTGTAGTGATATTTGCGTGCGAAGATCACTTCTTTGTGCCAGGCATCGAAATCTAAAGGCTTATCCCATCGTAGTTTTTGATAGCGACGCTTGAGCTCTGGCAAAGGCTGCCCACCAAACGCTGCAACGAGTCTCCCCGTTGCGCTTAACAATGCTGGAAACACGCTCCCGACATCCACATGTAATCGAAACGGCAAGTTTGATCTCGAAAGAGCCACCACCACCATCTGCTCTTGGTCAGTGACGTCGACACCTATCGCAGTCACGCCCCACTTTGAAGAAAGACGATCAAGTCCCGCTTGAACAGTTGATGGAAATGCATTGGCGTCCCGAGCACTGCGCGCAAGGGTGAGCATTCCCATCCCCAGCCGATACCGCTTTGTCTCGCCATCAACAGCGATGAGTCTTTCTACAACTAGGGTGCGCAAGATATGCAGGCACGTGCTTGGAATCAAATCAAGTGCCTGCGCAATGGCGTTGACACCTATCGGCTCTTTGGCTTTGCCTAGCAAGCGCAATATCGCGATCGCACGCGATACCGCTGGCACTGCCCTCGTGCGCACAGCTGGCTTTACTTGTTTTGTGCCGGCGGCAGGCTTTGTCATTGGTTTAATCATGGCAGTCATCATACGCAATTTATTGTACTAATACAACTAATATTCTTATTTGACAATAGTAAGATGTGTCGCTACATTGAGCAACACTCGGTGCACCTCTACACATTCGACCAATAATATGACTCGCCTGACCCAATACTTCTCTTACGCTGATGCGCAAACGTTTTTTTCCTCAGAAAAACTATGGGAGCTTTTTGAAGGGGACAGGCAGCGACTAAACATCGCGCACGAATGCGTTGATCGCCACGTCGCATCAAAACAGACCGCCGTCATTGTCGTACGAGCAGATGGCGCAGACGAAGTGATCTCCTATCAGGAGCTTTCGCAACGGTCTTCGCAGGTCGCGCACTTTCTGCAAGCGCGCGGCGTGTCGCTTGGCGATCGGGTCGCTGTCATGCTCGAGCCTTCCCTTGCCTTTTATGCTTCGATCTTTGGCATCATCAAAGCTGGGGCGATCGCCGTGCCTCTGTTCACACTATTTGGGCCAGATGGCTTACGACTCCGCCTCCAAGACTGTTCTCCCGCCTTGCTCATTACCAACTCAGAAAAGATCGCCACCGTTGATGCCTCGATGCGTCCACACTCTGTATTGGCAGACGCCGCCTTTATCGCAAGTCTCGATCAATACCCAACGTCGTTTGCTGCCAATACACTCGCCGAGGACTATGCAATCTTTCAATACACTTCGGGGACGACGCGTGAACTACCTGAGGCCGTTCGACACAAGCATCGATCCCTTGTGACACTCATGGTTGCGGCGCTTTACGGCACTGGGCTGCGACCAGGCGATCGCTATATGTGCCCCTCGTCGCCGGCATGGGGTCATGGCCTTTGGCATGGGACACTCGCTCCCATGGCGCTTGGCTTGACGATTGGCGCTTTTGCCGGAAAATTTGATGCCGGTACTCTGCTGCGCAGTCTACAAGATCATCAGTTCACAAATATTTCAGCCGCCGCGACACACTATCGCATGATGAAGAATTCAGGTGTCGCGCCACAGTATCGATACGCGCTAAACAAAATGTCGTTTACCGGAGAGCCCATTGACAGCGCAACAGAATCCTTTATTGAGCAAACCTTTGGTCTGCAGGTGTGCAGCATGTACGGCACTACCGAGATCGGCGTCATCTTGGTCAGCTATCCAGGCGCACATGACTTTTCTGTCAAACACGGCTCACTCGGCAAAGCCATTCCGGGCGCTCAAGTGCAAGTGCAAGACGCCCATGGCGAGCCCTGCCCACCAGGCGTCACCGGTGATCTCATGGTTTGGCGCAAGGGCCAGTGGCTCGCAACAAAGGACCTTGCGCGCACTGATGTGGATGGCTATTTCTATCACGGCGGTCGCGCCGACGATGTCATCATTTCGGCAGGTTGGACGATGAGCGCCGTCGAAATTGAAGACGCGATACTCAAACATCCCGATGTAAAAGAGGCCGCTGCGATCGGAGTACCTGATTCACTGCGCGGTCAGGCTGTCAAAGCCTTTGTCGTTTCGTCACGCAAGGGTGACGATCTTTTTATGAAAGAAATTCAAGACCTCGTGCGTGCCGGTTTAAGTCAACATGAGTATCCACGGCAAATTGAATTCGTCGCTGACTTACCCAAGACCCCTGCCGGGAAAGTACATCGCAAGAAGCTACGCGACGCTCAGGCAGCCCAGGCTGCTCTCGGCTCTACGCCCTAAGTCCTTTAATCACTCGAATTAATCATCGTTTTTTTGAAATCTGGAGATACACATGTCATCAACGTCCGTCGGACAAAGAAATTTTCCGAAAATCACTCAGGAAGGTCTGGATGATCTGCGGCGACGCATCGGCGTCAAAATCGGCGCTACCGCCGAGCCTTGGTGCTACGAGGCCACGCGAGACAATATTCGACACTATGCCCACGGCATTGGCGATGACAACCCTCTGTGGTGCGATCCCGCGTATGCAGCAAAAACAAATCATGGCGGCATTATTGCCTTGCCGAGTTTTTTGTACTCCACCAGTCGCATCGTTTCTGGATATGTAGGTGGCCTGCCTGGTGTACATGCGATGTGGTCGGGTTCGGACTGGACCTGGCACAAGCAT
>CAMBPA010000014.1 GCA_945869355.1 Bordetella parapertussis | reverse complement strand
AAATCAAGCACTTATCTGCTCAAGTCAAAATCGCCTGTCGTTGCACACTGTCAGCATAAACGGCCAATTGACAGTGGTATCTGGAGCATATCTATAGATAAGAAATTCTTGGCGAAACTCCGCGCCACAAACTAGCTAAACAACGTCACAGTGTTGGCTCGCTTAAGTGAAAGTCAGTCAGCTCTTGATATGCATGTGCGACATTTAAAAGATCGGCTTCGGAAAAAGGGAATCCAACTAGCTGGAACGATAATGGTAGGCCCAGGGGGTCAAATCCGCAGGGGATGCTGATGGAGGGCAGTCCGAAGAGATTGATAGGCCGAGTCAGCGTAGTGAGTCTGCTCACCAGTGCACGCACCTTCTCCCCGCGGCCATCAACGTCGGTTTCAGCGATTGAAGGTACTCGCCCGCACATGACAGGCATTTGCAGCACATCCACATTTGCCATCGTGTTTGTTAAAAATTGTTCGGTGAGTTGTTTGCGTAAACGCAACGCGTCCAAGTAATAGGTGGCGGGGATAGTCAGGCCTGCCTCTATACGACTAAGGACTTGTGGTGAATAGTCCTGCGGTCTGCTTTTTAGCCAATCGCGATGCATCGTCGCCGCTTCACATTTGCCGATTGTCTCAGCGACAAAAAAGACAGATCGCATATCTGGCATTTGGACGGGTACGATGATAGCGCCCAGTTCACGTAAAACAGCGAGACTCGTTTCTAGACCTGCCACGACGTCAGGCTCGATTGGATAACCAAGCGATTCGATAGAGGGTACGCCTACACGTAAGCCTTTGATGGACTGACCTAGCGCAGCAAGATAGTCAGGCACAGGGCGAGAGCTTGCCGTCGAATCATTTTTATCTGGGCCAGCAATTGCATTCATCAATACCGCACAGTCGGATGCTGTTCGCGCAAGGACACCTACATGGTCAAGGCTCCAAGATCGAGGCATGGCCCCATAGCGACTGACACGTCCGTAGGTAGGCTTGAGGCCCAAAACACCATTGACTGCAGCCGGCAACCTCACAGAACCGCCAGTATCGGAGCCCAGCGCGCCATATGCAAGCCGGGCAGAGACGGCAACACCTGAGCCGCTGGAAGAGCCGCCGGATATATGATCGCGATTGTAGGCATTACGGCAATGTCCGTAATGAATGTTGTGACCTGTCGGTCCAGCGGCAAACTCCGACATACTCAGGCGTCCCAGTTGAATCGCCCCCTCTTGATCGATTCGACTCAGTGCGGTTGCCGTCGTTGATGCAATCCAGTCACGGCGAATTTCAGTACCCCCAGTGGCACCTACTCCTGGTCGATAAAACATGTCTTTGTGAGCGAGCGGCACACCAAACATGGAACCTTGCGCCTTGCCTCCTGCTGCCAAATGACGGTCGCAAGCGCGCGCTTGCTCAAGCGCCGTATCACCATTAACCTCTACAAAACAATTTCGGGAAGGTTGCCAAAGCGCGATACGGTCAAGGCAGGCTTGCACTGCTGATTCAGAGGTGACCTCACGTCGAGCGATAGACGCGGCAAGTGCTGTCAGACTGAGATTGAGAATGTCCTCGCTCATTTTGCGGTTTTCTCCAGCAAAGTAATAAACTCGGAAGGTTCGTTATCGAAGGAAAGTGTCACGCTAGCACGACGGATTTCCTCACGCAGTTGCTTGACCTCAGCTGCGAGCTCTTCTGCTCTTTTTAATGTGAAGTCGAAGTCTTGCGTGTGCTTTGCATATTTTTGTACGAGCTCGCCATCATCCATGATGTTCTCCAATTTATAAAATGTGCATGATCTAGTTCTAGACTATCTACTCAATCCCTTTTCGGCCGATAAAGAGTTTGCGAAGTAATGAGTCTTTTATCTGAGGCACCATCACTAAAATAACGAGAATCCAGATGACCACGGCAATGGGGCTCGAAATATAGACAAGTAAATCACCTCGATTCATAAAGAGGGCCTCTCTCATGTGTTTTTCAATTAACGGGCCAAGGACCACACCAACGACAAGAGGTGCCAGTTGAAAATCAAGCTTTCTGAAGACATAGCCGATTACCCCAATAAACAGCAGTACATAGACGTCGAGCATGCTATTTCGAACGCTGTATGAACCAATCACTGCGACAAGCAAGATCATTGTGAGAAGTATGTGTGAGGGGATCCGCAGCAGGCTCACCCAAACGCTGATCATGGGTACATTTAAAACCAGCAGCATCACGTTGCCAACCAGCATAGACGCGATCACACCCCAGAAAATCTCGGGATGATCTGTCATGAGCAGGGGCCCAGGTTGCACGCCGTACACCATCATTGCAGCCATCATCAGCGCAGTAATCGCGCCAAACGGCATGCCGAGGGAAAGCAGGGGGACCATCGAAGATGTGGCTGCTGCATTATTTGCGGTTTCCGGACCCGCAACACCCTCAATCGCACCTTCGCCAATTTCATCCCGATACTTGGAGACTCCTTTTTCCAGCCGATAGGAAGCAAAGCTTGAGAGTGTCGCTGAGGGTCCAGGCAATAAGCCAAAGATAAAGCCAACGATTGTTCCGCGCCCAAAAGGTGCCCAAGAGCGCCGAAGCTCCTCCCTAGTTGGCAACATGTCCCTCAAACGAACGGGTACCGGTAGCGGCTGGCTTTTAATTCGCTCCACTAAAAACATGATCTCAGTGACACCGTACAAACCAACAACTAGAGGTACAAGATCAATACCTTGGCTGAGATCATTAAAACCAAAGGTGAAGCGATTCATCGCTGTGACGGCTTCTTCACCAATGGTGCTCAACACCATGCCTAAGGCCATTGGCAAAATACCGGCAGCAAACGATCCGCCAGAGATTCTGGATAAGAGCAGTAAACCACCCGCAGTCAACGCAAAAAATTCTGCTGGTCCAAATAGGATCCCCAGTTGAGCAAGTGCTGGAGAGAACAACATGACACCGATGACAGAGACGGTACCCCCAATAAAGGATCCTATCGCTACGATCGACAGGACGCCGCCCGCTCGACCTCGTTTGGTAAGCTTATAGCCGTCGATGCATGTGACAACAGAAGAAGACTCGCCAGGCATATTGACAAGAATCGCGGTTGTTGAACCACCATACTGCGCACCATAATAAATACCCGCCATCATAATCAGTCCCGCTGTCGGCGGAAACGTGAAGGTAATTGGAAGCAAAATAGCAACTCCCGCGACGGGTCCGAGGCCAGGAAGCACGCCCAGAGCCGTGCCTGCAAGCGCACCAAAGAAAGCTGCTAATAGATTTTGAAAGGTGAAAACAACACCAAGGCCGTGCAGCAAGCCGGAGATCGGATCCATCGGTGCCGTCCTCTATTTAGAATACGAAGATGCCAACCGGCATGGGTAACATCAAAAAGCGAACGAATAGAAGATATGCAGCACCTGCCATGAGCAGCGCGTAGAGCGCCACCCACCCAATGCTAAGGCTCGAAAGTGCTCGAATCAGTACAAAGCAAAAAATAGTGCTGCTTATGAGTTGCCCGAGTATCGGAAGCAACACCAGATAGCCGAGGATACCGCCTACTAACACCAAGAGCCTTCGTAGATCACTCCCTGCAGGCAGCTCTACGCTTTCGCTTTTACGTGTTTTTAAGCCCTCCCACAACGCCGACACACTTCCGAGAAGTAATAAAAATCCAGAGATGACCGGAAATACGCCAGCACCGGGCTGACGTATTCTCCCCATTGGCATTTGGAAAGAGACGGCAAGATAGAGGACGGATAAGCATATACCTATTGCGCCCACCACAATATAGCCCTTGCTTCGACTCCAGTGTATTGATTGCATCGTGTGGCCTTTATTTATGGATTATTTTTTTTTATCCATCCAACCAATTAGCTCAGTGAACATTTTTGCTAACTCAGTGATGTACTCACTTGTGCCCGCTGAGTCTTTCGTATCGATCACGAAGCCACTTCTGTTGGCGAACTCAATAAATTCCGAAGACTTCACCGCCTTGAGCGACGCCTCAACAAGTTTGGCATGAACATCTTTTGGCAAACCCTTCGGAGCAATAATGCTATAGCTTGCAGGCAAAGTCGCGTCGTACCCTGCATCAAAAATCGAAGTCGCTTCGGGCGCCAGGATGTACTTTCCTTTTGTAAATACCGCTAGAACGCGTAACTTGCCGGCACGCACTTGAGCCGCAGTATTTGGGCCATAACCCATCGCACCCTCAATACGACCACCTAGCAACGCAACCAGAGCCTCGCCTCCACCGCCCGTGAAAGGAATGGTGTCAAGTTTGATATTCGCTGCCCGGTTGAGTTGCTGTGCGGCTAGATCAGCGATAGAACGCACTCCAGAGACCCCAATTCTGATTCTATCCGGATTCTTTTTTGCATCCGCAAGAAACTCTTCGAAGGTTTTCCACGGGGCGTCTGCCCGAACGACCAACATAGCGGGAACAAAGGCCAGATTAATAATGGTGGTGTAGTCTTGCGTCGACTTATAGGCCAAGTCTTTGTTGACGATCGGCTGGTAAGCCAGCGCAGCGCTATCGCCGAGTCCGATGGTGTAACCATCGGGTGCCGCACGAACGATGGCATTGGTGCCAATCGTCGCTGATCCACCAGCACGATTAATAATATTCACTGAGCCAGGAAGTGCTTTGGCTAGTTCTGCAGCAAATGCTCGGGACAACGGATCAGCTGAACCACCAGGGTTAAATGGAACAACAAAAGAAATGTCTTTGTTGGGATAGGTTTGAGCGTTTGCTGAAAATGAAAACAACAGCGAAGCTGTCGCGACGCAAGCGCCTCGGATTAACGCTTTCAGGAATTGATTCATGGCAGCACCTTTAAAGTTTGCTAGGGTAATGAGCTCTTAAAAAATTGCTTCACTTCCAACCACCACCACCCGACACATACACTGTATCGGCAGTCATATACTCACAAGCGTTTGAACACATAAACAGCGCAAGCTCTGCGATTTCTTCTGGTTGTCCTATGCGCCCAAGAGGAATGTCGGCTGCAAACTTATCGGACATTGCTTTTGTCGTATTCGATGCAGCTTGAAAGGCAGTCTCAATTGGGCCAGGAGAGATTGACAGGCAACGTATGCCGCGGCTTGCGAACTCTCGTGCCACACCAAGCGTCAACGTATTGATAGCACCCTTGGCTGACGCATAGTGAACAGATGTGCCGGGGCCTCCGCGTTTTTGGGCCATGCTCGCCATGTTGATGATGACCCCATGTTTGTTTTCCAACATGTTCGGCAGCACTTCCTGCATCGCGTAAAACGTACCTTTGAAATTCAGGTTAAAGGTTTTATCGAGCAGTGCATCATCAATATCAAGAAAATTACAGCGGTTGATAGCAGAGCCGGCCGAGTTAAATAGAAAACTTATTTTTCTAAAGGTCTGAATTGTTTGCTTAACGAGCTCGCGGACCTCTTGTCTGGAGGTGACATCGGCATGGACATAGATCCCCTCGGCGCCAGCTTTTTGTACTAATGCGAGCGTTTCACGACCAAGCTTGTCATCCACATCGCTGCAAACAACATTTGCGCCCTGCTTCGCAAACAAGACCGCCGCGGCGCGACCGATGCCGCTGGCGGCACCAGTAATCAAGATCGTTTTCTTTTCAAAATAATCGTCAAATCTTCTGCCCATCGAGAATCTCCAAAAATTCACTTCGTCCATCGATTGTTAACAGCTTTGGGCACAAGTCTATTTTTGTGCGGCGTGTTGTCCTGCCAGACGACCAAACACCAAGCCTCGCATCACGGAGGTTGCTCCGGTGTATTTCCCGTAATAGAGACCCATGGTTTCTCCCGCCGCATAAAGGCCTGAAATAGGTCTTCCGTCAGTATCCAGAACTTGTGCGTTGGAGTTGCAGCGCAAACCACCAAAGGTGAAGCAATTGGCGGAGCTAATCGGCCAAGCACGGTAGGGCCCTTGATCAATAGGCAATGCCCAATTTGATTTCGGAGGGGTGAGGCCCTCGGTACAAAGACCATCTAACTCGAGCGGCTTAAAGTTCCCTTTCTTTGTGGCCTTGTTGTATTGTGCGACGGTCTCGACCCGTTGCGCGGAGGGGATGCCGAGCTTATTCGCGAGCTCTTCGATCGTCTCTGCGGTGATAGGTTTTTGATCGCTTCGCACCGTACGCTGCCAGTTCGGGACCAAATCAAGCTTCTGGTCACAAATAACATAAGACACGCCACCTGGTAATTCATTAATGAGTCTGGCGATATTTTCGTAGATGGCATCAACCGTATTGGATGCTTCATCGATAAATCGTTTACCCGCTGTAGTAACCAAGATGCCGTACGGAAATACAAACACGATAGGCTCAGGCTGGCCGGATCGAGGATCGATTGGCTCGGCATGATATTCAGAGAAATCACCACACGGTGCAGCTCCAATCCCGAGCGCCATCTTGATGCCTTCACCTTTGTTGTAATAGCCCCCACGTGCAATGGGGCGGATATAGCGACTTTTTGCGCCGTAATACAGCGCTTGCATCTCCTGATTACCCTCGAAGCCACCGCAGGCCAGCATGACCTTACCCATGAATTTAATGCTTCGGGTTTGGTTGCTGGATGCCTGCAGGCCACAGACGGTTCCATCCTCGCTTTGGATCAGTTTGACAGCTGTCGTTTCATAAAAGAATTTGACGCCAAGGTTCTCACCCGCCTTAACGAGTGCCTCGACCAGCGCCCAGCCTCCGCCTACGGGCATGAGGCGGGTCGTGGATTGCGTAATCAAATAAGTCGGCATGTCTGAATAGGTAATGCCGAACTTCTTTAACCAGGTGAGTGCCTTGCCTGCCTCAGACGAGAGCGTAGAAATGAGCTCTGGATCAGTGAAGCCAAGTGAGCGAACAATGGCTGAACGATTTTCATTGCTGTCCCCAGCCTCTTGCACCAAACTCGGATCGAGATGAAATCCACTGTTCGCCATGAAGTGATCTTCCAGATCATCGGCCACTTCGGTTTCGTTCTTCATCCGCATCAGCGCTTCGGTCCAGCGCGTATTGCCGCCACGATCCTCGATCGTCGCACGCTCTAGTACAGCGACTTTCAAACCGCTCTCTGCTGCCGAAACTGCTGTCGCGAGACCTGCTATCCCACAGCCAACGACGATCAAATCAAATTTGTGTTCCATGGATTGCCTCAAGTTTTGATGGCGAACGGATCTCTCGCCATATTCGAATAGTCGTATTTCATGTGATGATACCTATCAGCTAAATGGTCTTGTCCTGGCAGATGTGACACTATCGCGAAGGGGGCAGATCCAGACGAACGATTTCTGCGCCGAGCGGCGAGTGTGCAACAGGGTATTTTTGAAGAACTAGAGGATCATGACCGGGAATGACATGGTCTGGACCATCCGCCAACAACTCACAAGTCTCCCAGGCTTTAATCGTGTCATGCAGGTTAAAGAAAACCGGGAAGGGATTTTTTTGTTGATAGTTCAAATAGAAATGTGAGGCGTCGGACGCAAGAACAACCCATCCACGCTGAGTTCTGACGCGTACGATTTGCATGCCTGGTGTGTGGCCGCCTACTGAATGAAGCGCCACACCATCGGTAATATTTTCCGCGCCAGCATGGTGATACGTCACCGCACCCGCATACAAGCGCTTGATCACGGTGCAGACATCATCGACGAGAAAGAAGTTATTGAGCGCCTTGATCGCCATATCCGGTCCAGTCGCACTTCTCATTTCGTCGAGCTGGATGTGGATACGTGCATTAGGCAGCTTATCGATATTGCCCGCGTGATCCCAATGCATATGGGTAATCACAACATCGTCGACATCGTCGGGCTTAATATTGAGCGCGCTTAGGGACTCTATTGGACAGCGAATAAATTGATGTCCTCGGTCGTTACATTTCCAGTCGCGCGAGCCCGTGTCAACCAAAATGACGTGCTCTTCATTTCGGATGACCCATACAAAGAAATCCATTGGCATTTTGGATTCATGAATATCGGGGTTCTCACAAAAATTGCAGTTGTGATAGCGCTTCCGGTTCTGACTGGTTGCGTATCGCAGCGCATAAATTTCAAAAACCGGTTTTGTGTTGTGAGTGACGTCCATTTTTTTTGCGTTGTCTCATCGCTTATTTAATCATTAGATCAGGAAGTAACGTTGCCGTGCTTGGTACGATGAACAGAAGGGCAAGCACAATCAATTCAAGAATAACGAATGGTGTCACCCCTCTAAAAACCTGACTTGTGGTGACGAGACCATCAGAGGATGACTGCACGGCATACAGGTTCAAGCCAACCGGCGGGGTAATCACAGATAGCTCAACTAGCTTGACCATGATGATGGCAAACCAAATCGGATCAAAACCCAAACCAACCACAATTGGATGCACGATAGGGACGGTCATGACCATCATGGAAATCGAGTCCATGACACAACCAAGCACAAGATATACCAGAACAATGACGGTCATGATGACCCAAGGCGGAATATCGTTTGACTTAATCACGTCCAGCAGTGCGTCGACTGTTCCAGTGACAAGCAGCAAACGTGAAAACGCCAGGCCACCG
The DNA here is from genome assembly GCA_945869355.1 of Bordetella parapertussis. Classification (GTDB taxonomy): domain Bacteria; phylum Pseudomonadota; class Gammaproteobacteria; order Burkholderiales; family Burkholderiaceae_B; genus Zwartia; species Zwartia parapertussis_F. The sequence continues at coordinate 2,872 of CAMBPA010000014.1, read as the reverse complement.
ATCACAATGAAAAACAAGATCGCGGTTGTTGCGGCTGTTTCCTTCATCGACTCAGTAAAGTCGATGAACTTGAACTTGCGCATCGCCAGAGCAATGATTAGCGCGCTCAGCGCGCCAATCGCACCTGCGGAAGCGGGTGCTACTAAGCCAGCATAGATTCCGCCCACAATGATGACAAATACCAATACGACCGGAAACAACGTTGATAAGCTGCGAACTTTCTCGGAAAGAGAAAACGATCGTGTGACGGGAGGCGCCCAGTGTTTCTTGACTCGGATCATCACAAATATGCCACCGAGGTATACGACGGCCGTCAATATTCCGGGGAGAATTCCTGCAACTAATATTTTTCCAATCGACTCATTTGTAAGCAGCCCGTATAGCACCATCGTGATCGAGGGTGGAATCATCGCGGAGAACGTACCTGCACCAACGATACAACCCGCAGATATTGCGGGATCGTAACGAAGCTTAATCATCTCTGGGAGTGCGATCTTCGTAAAGAGCGCTGCACCAACAATTGTCGAACCATTGATCGCCCCGAAAGCTGCCGAGGCGATTACTACAGCCATATAAAGCCCACCGCGGACTTTGGCCAACCAGATATCTGCACACTTGAACAGCAAAGCCGCCAAACCTGATTTTCCAAAAATAATCCCCATCGCAACAAAGGTGGGTATTGCGGCAAAATTGAATGAACTTGCTGCAGCGTAGGGGAGCGTCATGAAATTAGTGAGGGCAAAATCCATACCCGCACTGAGTGTGAGTCCTACAAAGGAAGCTGCGAGCATTGCGATCGCGACAGGGATGCCAAGCCCCAGAAGAACAAGCATGCCTACCAAACATGCCAATGCCAGGAATAGTTGTTCCATGATTCTCTTTGCTAGTGTGCGACTTGTGTGTGTTTTGTTATGGTCAAACGACCAAAGAGAAACCAAGCAAATAGCTGTACCGATGCTTCAAATAGCGCGATACCGAAACCAATCGCGACTGATATCTTGCCGATCCATACTGGCACTCTCAGATATCCCGCTGAAGATTCAAAAGTGGCCACAGAATCTTTCGCACTTTCGTACGACTGAATGGTCAACATGAAAAATACTAAGATGGTGAGTACGATTGAGATCAATACAAAAAACTTTTTCAAACCCACACTACATTTTTGTATAAACATGTCAATTTCGATGTGCGATAGCTTTCTTTGCGCATAAGGAATCGCTAAGATAATGCACATAGCAAGAAATAGTTCTGTCAGCTCAACAGCGCCAGTCAACGGTTTAGTGAAGAAGGCGCGGCCAAGTGTATCAACCGAGTTGATTGCAATAATTGCGGCGACAGAGGCGCCCGAAACAACCATAGCCAACATGACCATGGTTGCCGAGACTCTATCCAACACCGAGTAAATCTTCTGGGAAGTTGGGATAGTCTGCATCATCAAGCGCCTACTTTTTTGCGGCAGCGGTGGCTTTCCGAACATCCGCCACGACACTCTTGGCGTCAGCGCACATATCCTTCTTGCACATTGCCTCCTCCCACACTTTCAGCATGTCTGGAAACATTGCTTTAAGCTTGGCCTGGTCCTCAAACTTAACCATAGTGACACCGGCTTTCTTGGCAGCTTCAATGCCTTCTTTCTCTAGCTTGTCGAAGTTATCCATCTCAAACTTCGTTGCGACCACAGCAGCCTCATCCATGATCTTCTTCACATTAGCTGGAAGTTTTTCATAGCGCGCAGTATTCATGAAGCTCGAGTACGCGGCAATCGCCCCAAAGTCAATATCACTCCAGAACTTAGCCACCTCGGACAGCTTTAGAAACCCTGCGTTTTCAATTGGGTTATAGCCGCAATCAAGGGTTCCTTTTTGTAAGCCCTCATAAATTTGACCAAGCGGGATATTGACGGGCACAGCGCCTAGTTTCTCCATGATGTACGGAGGCCAATCACCAAATGTGCGGATGCGTTTCCCTTTCAGGTCTGCAAGCGTCCGGATCGGTGTCGTGCACTGAAGTCGATAGGGAGGTAGCCCGTGCAACAAGATCGGGGTCAGTTCATTCTTTTTTAACTCGCGCTTGACCGCATCATTATTTTTGAATAAATATTCCTGGACTTTCATTGCGGTCGTTGCGTCATCCCAAACCATCGGTAGGCTGTTAGATAGACCAATCATCGGCCACTCAGACGGATGATATGTGGGCACGATACTCGCAATGTTTACCGCGTTCTTTTTTGCCGCACCAAACAGCTCTCCAAAACTAAACAAAGAGCCAGACCAAAAAAACTGAAACTTGATCTTGCCATTACTTTTTTCTTCAATCTGTTTAGCGTAGAGCTGTTCTGCTTGAGCCGAGCCCCATGCGGGTGGCGCAAAGTGAGCCCAGCGCCAGGTTTGGCTAGGAATGTCTTGTGCAAAAGCGAGAGGGGCTGCTACGGCCAGAACCAATGCCGACAACCCTTTGGCGAAGGTAAGTGATTTCATGAGTTTGTCTACTCCACGATGAATAAATTGAATAATTGTTCTTATTGGTTTATTTGTATACAAATGAATCCTAAACCTATATATCAGTAGGCGCACTTAGGTGTTTACCCTTAACAACGTGCGCAAGCATGCTGCCTCAATCTCAATGCGATGGACTAAGAAAAGTTCAACAACCTAAGACGGCAGGATGCTGATGTTGAACTCCATTCATCGGTAGCGGAGGCTGAAGCAGCCCGCGGCGTTGACTAGTGAAAATACTTATGTCTTGAGGGCATACCCATAACGGAAATAGAAAGACATGCGACTGTCAGCCGAATAACATCAGACTTTTAACGGAGTGAACAGATCATGAAAGGTGCGGTGTTTCCAGGGAACAAAACTGTAGCGTTGATGGA
>CAMBPA010000013.1 GCA_945869355.1 Bordetella parapertussis | reverse complement strand
CCTCCTTGAGTGCGCGCTCAAACTCTTCACGAATGCCTGCTTCAATCCGCTGGCGATTCTCTGGCGCGTAAATGGCGTAGACCGACCATGTGCCGCTAGGCTCGAAGGAGGAAATACTCAGGCGCGTGCGCACGTTGTAAGACAGGCCATCTTTTTCTCTGATGCGCATCCAGAGTCGAGAGGTCTCTGAACCGCCCAACATAAAGTTTGCGAGGGACAGTGCCGTAAAGTCAGGATCCGTATCCTGCAGCTTGATCATGTTGCTGGCGATGTAGAACGCATTTGCTTTGTCGGGCGTGTCGGCTTGCATTTGCGCAGGCTTGATGTCTAGATAAGGCTCAGGCGTCCTCTTGTACGCTGCACCTGCATTCCATTTGCTCAGCGCGATCGTAAGCGTTTGTTCCAGTTTCGCGGCATCGAAGGCGCCGACCGCTGAAGCCGAGGTCTGCGAGACACCAAAAAATTTCTGATGGTAAGCGGCTAACTGCTCACGCGTGAGCCCCGCCAGTGCCGTCAAAGACTCGTCGAAGGTTGGTGTGTAACGAATATCGTCCTTTGACCAAGGGTTTCCGTGGCGAGCGAGCATGCGTGAAGCAATTGCGTTGGGCTCAGTCATGGAGCTTTTAATACTCGTCGTCGTTTTGCTTACGTATTCGTCGAGCTGCTCTTGGGCGAAGTTGGCTTGTCGTACAACATCAAGAACAAAGCTCGTGAGTTCGTCGATGTGCTTGGCCGTCGTCGATAACTGTATGACAAGCCCGCCACCAGCACCCGAGACGCCCACTTGGCCGCCCAACGCGTCGATACGGTCAGTGATTTGCTGGCGGGGTTGTGTTGGAGTGCCTTTTAGCAGCAAGTCCGCGACTGCGATGGTGTTTAAACGCTGCCCCTTGAGCGAATCCACATTCCCAAACTGCAGTTGAATCGCCACCTGTACGCGGTCACCACGCGACTCTTTCGGCAAGAGGGCGAGTTGAAGTTTGCCGTTTTTAAGATTGACGGTTTTGCGTTGGGTACGGGCGTCGATGTTGTTTGGGTCGGGATCGAATGCTGAGGCTTGTTTGAGGCCGACGTCGCCTGTGTAGCCTTTTAAGTCTTCTTGCAGGTTCGGCTTGGTGAACTGCGGGGCGCGACTGGGTTTGTCGGTGGGGATGTAGACACCCTCCGTACGATTTGCTTGAACCAGCAGTCTATCGGCAGCCTGCTGCACCTCCGCTAGGGTTGCCGCGCGTATACGATCGCGGCTGACAAAAAATAGGCGCCAGTCTCCGAGGGCAATCGCTTCAGTGAGTGCGGCACTGATCTTTTGTGGGTCGCTGAAACCCTGATCCCATCCCTTGAGCCATTGGTTGCGTACTCGATCAAGTTCTTCGGCGGTGAAGGGCTCTTTCGCAATGCTTTCAATAGTGGTTGTCAGGGTGTTGAGCGCGCGCACCTGATCCATATCAGCTTGTAAGCTCGCGCCAAACATGGCGCTACCAGGCGCTGTGCGATCCATCGTGAACGCAAATACGCCTGCGGCCAATTTGTTGGCGACCAGCGCTTTGTACAGGCGACCTGAGGGCGTATCGCCAATGATCATGCTGGCTAGGTCAAGCGCCGCAAAGTCTTTGTGTGCAGCGGATGGAGCGTGATACATCGCCGCGACAAGAGGCGAGCCGCCCGTCCGACGCAACGTCACCCGTCGCTCACCATCCTGCGCGGCCTCAACCGTGTATTCCGGCGGAAGCTTGCGTGTTGGTTTGGGAATTTTTCCGAAAGATTGAACGATGTCTTTTAATGCGGCCTCAGGATCGAATTTTCCAGCAATCACCAAGACGGCGTTGTCAGGTTGGTAGTAAGTTTTATAAAACTCACGCAGCTTTGGGATATCGACGTTTTCTACATCGGAGCGTGCACCGATCGTGGTCTTCCCGTAGTTATGCCATTCGTAAGAGACACCCAGCATCCGCTGCATCAGAATTCGGAACGCATTGTTTTCGCCGTTCTCCATCTCATTGCGTACAACCGTCATTTCTGTATCAAGGTCTTCGCGCTTGATGCTTGCATTGATCATGACATCGGCCTGCCACGATAAATACCAAGCCAGTGTTTGTGGGTTTGATGAAAAGCTCGCGTAATAGTTGGTGCGGTCGACCGAGGTCGTACCGTTTGCTTGCAAGCCGCGTTTGGAAAACTCCCCCAGCGCATTCGGCATGTTGGGTGTACCCTTGAACAACATATGCTCGAGAAGGTGGGCCATACCCGTCTCGCCGTAGTTTTCGTGACGCGATCCAACCAAATAAGTCATGTTGACGGTCGTGCTTGGTTTGGAGTCGTCCGGCGCCAGCAAGATGCGTAGGCCGTTTGCCTCTAGGCGATATTCAGTGACGCCCTCAACCGATTGCATGGCCGTCACGCCTGGGGGCGGATTAACAGCCCAGCTAGCCGAACTGAATAGAACAAGTGCCACGCCGACAAAAATATTCTTTAGGGCGCCAAAGAGCTGCAACATACGGACATTCCTGAGAGGGGATCGGACCCGGTTGGAGTGTCCGGTTCGCAATAGGTTCACTTCGAAAGCAGTCTCATCGCCTGTTCAATGCCTGATACCGTGACGGGGAACATCTTGTCTTGCACGATATTACGAATGAGTGCGATGGACTGACGATATTGCCAAGAGGCTTGAGGTTCGGGGTTTAACCACACGGATTTCGGCCAAGCGTTAATCATACGTTGCAACCATTCCGCACCAGGCTCTTTGTTGTAGTGCTCGACCGAGCCGCCGGGTTGCAAGATCTCATACGGGCTCATGGTGGCGTCTCCTACAAAAATCAAACGCCAGTCGGCGTTGAATTTACGCAACACGTCCCAGGTTTCGAAGCGTTCCATTTGACGGCGTCGATTGGATTTCCAAAGGTGCTCGTAGGGGCAGTTATGGAAGTAATACACCTCTAGGTTGCGAAACTCACTGCTCGCCGCCGAAAACAGCTCTTCCACGCGAGCGATGTGGTCATCCATACTTCCACCCACGTCCAGCAACATCAACACTTTTACGTTGTTGTGACGTTCTGGCACCATTTTGATGTCTAGGTAGCCGGCGTTACGCGCGGTGCTGGCGATGGTGTCGCCTAAATCCAACTCAAAGTCGGACCCTTCCCGCGCAAAGCGGCGCAGGCGACGCAGTGCGACTTTAAAGTTGCGTGTGCCGAGTTCAATGGAGTCGTCATAGTCGCGAAAATTACGCTCGTCCCACACCTTGATGGCGGAGCGCCCGCCGCCCGAGCCTCCCACGCGGATGCCCTCCGGATTGACGCCGCCATTACCAAAGGGCGAGGTGCCGCCAGTACCGATCCACTTATTGCCACCTTCGTGGCGGGCCTTCTGCTCTTCGAGGCGTTCTTTGAACATCTCCATGAGCTTGTCCCAGCCGTGTTTCTCTAGTTTTGCTTTCTGTTCTGGCGTCAGATTTTTTTCCAGCTTGCTGATGAGCCAATCTAGCGGGATTTTTTTACCCGGCGGCAGTTTTTGCTCCAGGCTGCGGTAATACGTCGCAAATGCGCGATCAAAACGGTCAAATAAGGTTTCGTCCTTAATCAGCGTCGTACGCGAGAGGAAATAAAAATCCTCGAGCGTGGGCGGCATGATGGGACTCGACAGCGCTTCGAGCAGTGTCAGATATTCTTTGACCGAAACCAGAAGTTTCTGGCTGCGGAGATGATAAAAAAAATCAACCAGCATGGCGTTTAAGTTGGTAGGTGAGGTGATCGCGCACTTCGGGCCAGTCGCCCGCAATGACGCTGTACATGACGGTATCTCGCACGGTACCATCACGGCGCAAGGCATGGTGGCGCAGGATCCCATCGAGTTTTGCGCCGAGTCTTTCGATGGCGCGTTGCGACGCGTAATTGAAGTTATCCGTACGCCAGCCAACGACTGCAGCGCCTAGGGTGTCAAAGGCGTGGGTCATCAACATTAACTTGCATGCCGTGTTGACAAAACTGCGCTGACGACTTTTGGCGTACCAGGTAAAGCCGATTTCAAGGCGAGCCACCGCGGGTACGATATCGTGATAACTCGTGCAGCCGATTACAGCGCCGGTCGATTCATCCATCACGGCGAAAGCCAGTCGATGGCCCTCTGCCCAGCCTTTCAGGGCGGTGTGGATATAGGCGGCTGTTTGGTCGGGTTCTGGAACGGACGTCACGCGCAGCGTCCAGAGTTCGCCGTCGCGAGCCGCAGCTTGCAAGCCATCGAGGTGTTGAGGCCCCAGCGGCTCAAGCCGCAGGCCGTGGCCACGCAGCGTGCAGGGTGATGGCGCAACACGAAACGTTTGTGAGTCCGCCATGATTACGATCCTGCAGGACGTCGTGTGCTGTTGCGTGTGACAGCAGCTAGGCGCTCAAGCAGTTGAAGGTCTTGTTCATTTTTGAGTAAAGCGCCGGCCAGCATAGGAATCGAAGTGGCTGCATGCGCGTCGATCTCGGCAGCGGTGACGTCTTCTGAGATCAATAGGCGCAACCAGTCTAGAAATTCGGAGGTCGAGGGTTTTTTCTTAAGGCCCGGGGCTTCGCGCAGGGCAAAAAAAGTGTCTAGTGCCGCGCGTAGTACTTCAGCGTGCAAGTTAGGGAAGTGCACATCCACAATGCTGCGCAACGTATCGCGATCGGGGAAGCGAATGTAATGGAAAAAACAACGACGTAAAAAGGCGTCGGGCAAATCTTTTTCGTTGTTGGACGTAATAATGACCAAGGGCCGATGCCGCGCCTTAATCGTGGCGCGCGTCTCGTAAACATGGAACTCCATTTGGTCGAGTTCGCGCAGCAAATCGTTTGGAAATTCGATATCCGCTTTGTCGATTTCATCGATCAGCAGCACCACGGGCTCGGGCGAATCGAAGGCCTGCCACAGGACACCCTGCATGATGTAGTTGCTGATGTCTTTGACCTTTTCTTCACCAAGCTGGGAGTCGCGCAAACGCGACACTGCATCGTATTCATACAGGCCTTGGTGCGCTTTGGTCGTGGATTTGATGTGCCACTGCAACAAGGGCCGGCCCAGCGCACTGGCGACTTCTTCTGCAAGCATGGTCTTCCCTGTGCCTGGTTCCCCCTTGATTAACAGGGGGCGTTGCAGCGTCAAGGCGGCATTCACTGCGAGTTTGAGGTCATCGGTGGCGACATAACGAGCTGTGCCGTCAAAACGGGTGTTCGGATCTGTGGCCGGGTGTGCGTTGGTCATCGGTGGTTAAATTGGTAAGAGTTTGGGGTGAGTTGACTGGTAGCGAAAGTGTAATTTCATCAATTATCGTACAATCCTCACGTTTTGCGGCCGGGATCCGATCCCGGGTGATTTCCCTGCCAGACTAAGAGTCCAAGATGAAGTTTTCGAACATTATCGCCACAGCGGCTGTTGCCGCAACCTGTTTGATGGCCCTGCCTGCGTTGGCGGCCGATGAGCCGAAAGGCAACGTTGAAGCCGCCAAGGCCAAAGTCTCTATGTGTATCGGTTGTCACAGCATCCCTGGCTATAAGGCTAGCTTCCCCGAGGTGTATTCGGTGCCTAAAATCGCCGGACAAAACGAAAAATACCTCCAGGTGGCATTGCGCGCCTATGCTTCTGGCGAGCGCACCCATCCCACGATGGACGCTATTGCTAAAAGCTTGTCGGCACAAGACATCGCCGACATCGCTGCTTATTACACTTCGCTCAAATAATCGGGGGCCCCTTTGAAACTCACTACGCTCGCCCTTGGTTCGGTTGTATGGTTCAGCGCTGTAGCGACGAGCCAGGCCGCTGATTTGGCTGCAGGTAAAGCCGTCTGGGAAAAACTAAATTGCGCCTCCTGCCATGGTGCAGACGCGGTCAAATCTATCGATCCGTCCTACCCCATCTTGGCCGGTCAGCACGCTGATTTTTTGGCGCAAGCACTGCGTTCGTATCAGCGTGGCGCCTCAGGCGCTCCGGCCTCGGCAAACGTTCGCAAGAATGCCATTATGGGCGCTTTTGCAAAGCAATTATCAAAGCAAGACATTGAAAACGTGTCGGCTTGGTTGGCGGGCCAACCTGGCCCACTCGCTGTTCGTCGTTAAGTGTGCTGTGGCCGGTCGCTAGTCGCGACTGACACGCTGACGAATCAGTTCAATATAGGCATCGCTGTCCAAGGCTTTGCCTAGTCTCTGAGACTCCCATACGACCGTGCCGAGGCATTCCATGATTTCATGGGCTGCTTCGTGCTGATTTGTCCGCGAGGCAAGCTTGTCAAACGCATCGCGAATGCCGCGTGGGTGATCAATCGACAATTGTTCTGCGATAGCCAAGTGCATCGAGAGGTGTAGAAACGGGTTGGTTTTCCCTTCTTCCACGTTGAACTCCCGCGTCATCGAATCTGGCTGGTTCAGTACGTCGTGGTATTCGGGATGCTGTTCAATCCAGTCCAGCGCAATTGCCTCAAGTGGGCTGAGAATCTGCTGAGTCTTGTGCTTATGCCAAGTGTCGATGAAAAACTGACGAACTTGATCGCGTGAAGGGTTGAACATAGTTGCTACCTGATAAAACGGGGACAGTTGAGTGCTAGTCTAGCAATTCACCCCTTGGCTGGCCTGCAGAATGGAAGCGATGAACCCTTTTGAGGCATGAGTGTCGCAAATTCGCTAAAAACCCCCTGATTTGGTGCAAAACTAGGGCATACCCTGATGCACGAGCGTCCGCTGTCGTGCAGACTTCGTTGCATGCAGGTGAGGGGACATTGCTCTGCTTAGGCAGAGCATGCAGTATCAAAATATAAGAAAAGCACAGCGGCTGGCACATTTGTGTCGGCCGTTGTCGCTTGCGGGGCTGGCTCAAGTATCCTCTGATAATCATGACACCCAATGTGACACCCAAAGCGTGCGATCGAGCGGCCAGCTACTGGCGCCGTAACTTGATATTCATCTTGTGTTTGCTGCTTGTTTGGTTGCTCGTGAGCTTCGTGCCGGCCTATTTTGCGCGTGAGCTAAACGGCATCTACTTGTTTGGCTGGCCATTTCCTTTTTGGATGGCAGCGTTTGGCGCCCAGTTCTGCTTTCTGTTAATTATCGGTCTGTATGCGTGGGGCATGGATCGAATGGATCGACGCGAACGCCGCGACCGTGATCAGGAGAGCTAATGGGCCTGAGCACTCAACGGCCTCGTACGCAAGCTGCGCAGCTTTTTCGCGGATACACCGCCTACACCTTGGGTTTTATTGCGCTGGTGGCACTGCTTGCAGCTCTCGAAGTATTAGGTCTGGCGCGACAGTGGATTGGCTATGCGTTCTTGCTCTCTACGGTGGCTCTCTATGCCGGTATCGGCATTATGTGCCGGACTTCAGATCCGGTCGAGTATTACGTTGCCGGCCGACGCGTACCGGCTCTCTACAACGGAATGGCCACGGCTGCTGACTGGATGTCCGTGGCGTCCTTCATTGGCATCGCTGGAACACTTTATTTGACGGGGTATAACGGCTTAGCCTATATCTTGGGCTGGACCGGGGGCTACGTGCTCGTTGCACTTTTTCTGGCGCCCTACTTGCGCAAGTTTGGTGGGTACACCATCCCAGATTTTTTGGGCGCACGCTACGAGGGTAACCTCACGCGCTTAATCGGCGTACTTTGCGCCGTGCTGTGTTCGTTTATCTATTTGGTCGCGCAGATTTATGGCGTGGGCATCATCACGACGCGCATGACCGGAATTTCTTTTGAGCTCGGCATCTTTATCGGTTTGGGCGGGGTCCTAGTGTGCTCATTTTTGGGAGGCATGCGGGCAGTCACTTGGACACAGGTCGGTCAGTACATCATTTTGGTGATTGCCTACCTCGTCCCGGTTGTTTGGCTAGCGGTCAAGCAAACGGGCCAGCCTATTCCGCAAGTTGCTGCTAGCGCAGTCTTGCAGCAAGTCACAGAGCGTGAACGTGAACTCACGCACGATGAGGCAGAGCGAGAAGTACGTGCGTTGTGGCAAAAGCGCGCCGAGGTGATGCAGGCCCGTGTGGACAGTCTGCCTCTTTCTTTTGAGGAAGAAAAGCAGCAGTTGCATTGGCGTCTACTGCGCGCCCGGGCGAACGACGCCCCGATGGCTGAAATACGCGCACTGGAGCGCGAGCATGCGAACTATCCACAGTCGATTGAGGCGGCGCGTACGGCATGGACGAAAGCCCGTGATGACTTCGGTTCTCGCGCATCGCCACCTGTGCCGCATGCGGATCCGTTTGCTGGAAAAAATCGCGATAGTCCTGAGGCGGCACGCAATAACTTTTTGGCGATCGTGTTGTGTTTGATGCTGGGTACGGCCGGGCTGCCGCATATTTTGATGCGTTCGCTCACAACACCGTCTGTAAGCGAGGCGCGAAAGTCGGTGTTTTGGTCCTTGCTTTTTATCCTGTTGTTATACATGACAGCCCCAGCCTTGGCGATTTTGATCAAGTACGAGATCTATTCTGATCTGGTGGGCATGCCCTTTGCGGAACTGCCGGCCTGGGTGAACGCGTGGTCTGCTGTGGACCGCTCGTTGATCAGCATCGTCGATCTCAACCGAGATGGCATCGTGCAGTTAGCAGAGGTGCAACTCGGTGCAGACGTCGTGGTGCTGGCTGCGCCAGAAATAGGCGGATTGCCCTACGTGATTTCGGGACTTGTTGCGGCGGGGGCGTTGGCGGCGGCATTATCGACTGCGGACGGGTTGTTATTGACCTTGTCGAATGCCTTATCCCACGACACCTTGTTTAGGGTGGTGTCTCCTCGAATGGGCGCGGGGCGCCAAGTCATTCTATCCAAGATGCTCTTGCTGGTTGTGGCCTTCGCAGCAGCCTGGGCGGCGACGCGCACGCCCGCCGATATTTTGTTTTTGGTTGGCGCCGCATTCTCGTTTGCAGCGGCTTGCTTCTTCCCTGTGTTGGTCATGGGTGTGTTTTGGAAACGAGCCAATAAGTACGGCGCCGCTGCTGGAATGTTGTCTGGGCTGGTTGTCACCGTCTATTACATGGTGCAGGCACAACCCTGGCTGCGAGAGCTCGTGCTGGGCATACCGATCGGTGTGCCCGTGGAGCTGTGGTGGCATATTCAACCCATTGCTGCAGGTGTTTTTGGTGCGCCCGTGGCGTTCGTGGTGATTGTGTTTGTGTCGTGGGCGACGCCGGCGCCTCTCGCAGTCACCCAGCAGATGGTGAACTACTTAAGACAGCCGGATTAAGACCAAGAGCGCCCCGTGGCCACCATGCGCGATCGGTGCGCTAGCGAAGGCACTTATAGCGGGTAATTGCGTCAACCATTGCGCGACACGGCTTTTTAGGACCGGTTGCCCGTTCTGTGAGCCATAGCCTTTGCCGTGCACGATGCGTACGCAGCGTGCACCATGGCTTTGGCTTTGCGCAACGAAGGTGGCAAGTGCACCCCGCGCTTGATCGCTGTTGAGCCCGTGTAAATCCAAATGAGCGCTGATCGGCCAAAAGGCTCGACGCAGTTGACGTTGAACATCCGGCCCGATACCGGGTGCAGCCCACTGCAACTCCGTATCCTCGTCTGTCGGGGCGGAGAAACCGTCCGAGAGTGCCAAGCGAGGCTCGGGCGCCTGACCGGCTGCGCGTGCCCGACGTTGTGCAAGCTGGTCGCTCGTACTTTGTCCTGAGACTGCGCGATGCATGCTGCGCTCATCCGCATTGAGTGGTGTCACCGCTTGCGTCATGCGGGCAAAGAGTTGGTGATCGGCAGCGCTGGCGATACGCGCAGCCTGCGTCTGTTTTTGTTTTGTCTTTGCGCGCGCCTCGTCCGCCTCGCGCGCGGCTTGAGCGGCCGCATGCAGGCGTTTAAGGTCGGCCAGGCCCGCCTTATTGCTGCGCATTCTCCAGCCACCGTTGCGCGTCCAGGGCGGCCATACAGCCGGTTCCTGCACTGGTAATGGCTTGGCGGTAGACGTGATCTTGCACGTCGCCGGCCGCGAACACGCCGGGCACAGAGGTCATGGTGGCTAATCCCGATAAACCACTGCGGGTCACGATATAGCCATTGGTCATGTCTAACTTGCCCTCAAAAATACCTGTGTTTGGGTGGTGTCCGATCGCAATAAAGACACCGGTAAGGGTCAGATCTAGCGAAGGTTCGCCCTTGGTGGAGCGCAGACGTAAGCCTGTCACCCCACTTTGATCGCCCAGCACTTCGTCGACTTCGCGAAAGGCGGCGATCTTCATGTTGCCGTTAGCCACCTTTTCCATCATTTTGTCGATCATGATGGGTTCGGCACGAAACTTGTCGCGTCGATGCACAACGGTGACCGAACGGCAGATGTTGGCGAGGTAAAGCGCCTCTTCGACTGCGGTGTTGCCACCACCTACCACCGCAACGTCCTGATTTTTGTAGAAAAAACCGTCACACGTCGCACAACCCGATACGCCGCGTCCCATAAAAGCTTCCTCGGAGGGGAGCCCCAGATACTTGGCTGACGCGCCAGTCGAGATAATGAGTGCGTCGCAGGTGTATTGTGCGCCACCATCACCGGTCAGACGAAATGGTCGACTGGAAAAGTCGACACTGGCAATCTGGTCGAATACCATCTCGGTATTAAAGCGCTCTGCGTGTGCAGCGAAGCGTTGCATGAGCTCTGGGCCTTGCACGCCGTTTGCGTCTGCGGGCCAGTTATCGACATCTGTGGTGGTCATGAGTTGACCGCCCTGGGCTATTCCGGTGATCATCACGGGACTCAGGTTGGCGCGGGCAGCGTAGACTGCGGCGGTATAGCCGGCCGGGCCTGAGCCCAAAATGAGAACTTTGGCGTGTTTTGGCGTTGACATTGGATTTACCCTCTAGATTGAACTGCAAATTATAATGTTCTCTATGCCTAGACTTTCTCCCGCCACGACGCGCCCTTCGCGCACGACCCGAAATACCCGAAATGGGCCCTCAGCGCTGCAAACGCGACTGCTATCCATCGCTCGAGAAGCGCGCTGGATCGTGTTTGCCGCCTTGGCCGCTTGGCTTACCCTTGTGCTGGCCACCTGGAACGCCGCAGACCCTGCCTGGTCTCACTCGGTGGGCCGAGATGCTGAGCAGTTACACAACCGCGGGGGCGTGATCGGGGCCTATTTTGCGGATGTCTTGCTCTACCTGTTCGGATTCTCTGCGTGGTGGTGGGTCATTTTGTTGGTTCACCGGGTGCGGGCGGGGTATTTACGCCTTGCCGCGCAGTTGCGTACCCGTGGCGAGCCCGAAACACTGGCTCGTGTAAGGTGGGAGCAGGGGATTGGTTTCTTCGTTGCGTTACTGGGATCGGTCGGTCTTGAGGCTTACCGACTGAGCTCATTGGGTCTGGAGCTACCGGGGCGCCTGGATTACAACAGTGGCGCCGGTGGCGTGATTGGTCATGTGTGGTCGGGCTTTCTGGCTCAGGCCGTTGGTTTTGCTGGTAGCACGATCATCCTGATCGCCATGATCGTGATTGGGTCAAGTTTATTTTTCGGCTTCTCGTGGGGGACGGTGGCTGAGAAAATCGGCGCGACCCTCGAGTGGATCATGCTCAAGTTCAGCAATATCCGTAACGCCCGTCAAGATCGCCGCGCAGGTCAAGTGGCGCAGGCAGTGCGGCACGAGCAAGTCGA
>CAMBPA010000012.1 GCA_945869355.1 Bordetella parapertussis | reverse complement strand
CGCCAGTTTTCGGCGCTATTTCAGGATTGCTTCTGCAACGGGGACCTTGGTGGCCATGGATGCCCCCCCGCCAAAGGAAGACTGCCGCCCATTTGTTGACATTGCCGCGCGGTTGGCGTCTGCAGGATTAAACGTTCCAGAAATCATTGAAAAAGACCTAACTCAGGGTTTTTTACTGCTTTCCGACCTTGGGCCCACAACTTAGTACGACAACATCGTTCAAGGAGTAGAGGATTCCACTTTACAAAAAATGTATCGCGAAGCCCTTGCAGCACTCGTACGCATGCAGACAGCCAACCACCAAGGACTGCCTCGCTACGACGCGCCCCGCCTCAAAGAGGAGCTAGGACTTTTCACCGAGTGGTACACAAGCATCCACTGCAAAACCACCCTGGCACCCGAGACCTTGCAGGCACTCCATGGCGTGTTCGATCTGTTGGTCAAACACAACGCAGCGCAACCGCAGGTATTCGTACACAGAGACTTCCACTCGCCCAATTTAATGTTGTGCGAGGACGCAAGATTCGGGGCCAACCCAGGCGTACTCGATTTTCAAGATGCAGTCGCAGGACCCATTACCTACGATCTCGCCTCGATCGTCATGGATGCTAGAACCACCTGGGAAGAGCCGCAACAAATAGACTGGGCTATTCGTTACTGGGAGCAGGCGCGTAAAAATAACCTGCCCGTGCCCGCCGACTTTGCAGATTTTCATCGTGATTACGAGTGGATGGCCCTGCAGCGCAATCTTCGTATTTTGGGAGTCTTCGCTCGATTAAATCACCGCGACGGCAAGGCGGGCTATCTGGCACACATACCGCGCGTCAATCAATACGTGCGCCAAGTGGCTGGGCGCTACATTGCCTTCAAACCCTTGATCCGCGTTCTGGATCAATTAGACCAAGTTCAAACCAAAGTGGGATACACCTTCTAATGCGCGCAATGATTTTGGCGGCAGGTCGAGGCGAACGCATGCGTCCTTTGACCGATCATCTTCCCAAACCACTGCTGCCGGTTGCCGGCAAACCGCTTATCGTTTGGCATCTTGAAAGGCTCGCTGCAGCCGGGATCGCCGATATTGTGATTAACCATGCTTGGCTCGGAAAGCGTATCGAACAAGCGCTTGGCGATGGCTCCGCTTTCAACGTGCGGATACGCTACTCACCCGAACCCGTTGCCCTCGAAACAGCAGGAGGAATCGCCACAGCGGGGCCACTGCTTGGTGCCGATCCATTTTTAGTCATCAGCGGGGACATCTGGTGCGACTGGAACCCACTGGCTGCCCATGCAATTTCCGAGCAACTACGCCAAACCAAACAGCTCGCCTGGCTACTCTTGGTCGATAACCCAGAGCATCATCCGCAAGGTGACTTTGTCCGACGCAGTGATGGTCATTTAAGCGACCAAGTGGGCGAGCGTAAAACTTTCTCTGGCATCGGCGTCTACCAACCGGCACTTTTTGCAAATACGGCGGTGGGTCAACCCGCCAAACTCGCCCCCCTTTTGCGTGCGGCCATGGCAGAGAACAAGATCATTGGCGATTTGCACGAGACCTTTTGGCTTGACGTCGGGACGCCCGAACGCCTGGCGGCGTTAGAATACAAACTTAAGCAGCAACTCTAACTCTCCATGGTCATCCGCGTTCAAGCAAAACGTGCGGTTTTCAAACCCACACCCTACGACACGCGACGGCGTCCGCGTCGCATACCAAGCTGGCTCATCATCCTACTCCTAGGTGTCCTCCTCGGAGGCGGTGGCGTGCTTTTTCTTCAAGCAAGCTATGGGGCCAAGCGCCTCACAAGCGAACAGGCGCAAAAACTGTTGGATGAACTAAAACTCGTCTCGGCCGAGCGACAAGTATTGCAGACGCAAGTGGATAATCACGCGCGCGCGCTAGAGGGCGAGCGCCTGCTTCACGAAGGAATCATTAAAAACCTGCGTGAAGAGCTTTCGACGAGTCAGGCCATTATTGCGCCTATGAAAGAACAACTGAATCTCATTGTTCAAACACTACCCTTCGATCCTCGCTACGGCGTGGTAGGCGTCAGCACGAGCACCTTTACGCAAGCAAAGCAAGGCGGGCAATTATCCTATCTGATCTGGTTACTGCGCGCAAAACCAGAGAAACAAGATTTCACTGGCTGGCTCGAACTCTCTTTCGAAGGCCGATGGCCCACAGGGCGCGTTGAAACGATTCCTTCGCCTCGGATCGCAGTGCAATTCAATCACTACTTACCATTGAGTGGCGTAACGAACCTACCCGAGGGCTTTGTCGTGCAGCGCGTCAACGCCAAAATTCTCGCTCAAGACGGAAAGCGGCAGATTACCTGGCGCGTTTTACCCGTCCAAGCGCAATAGCAACCGGCATCGTGTCGCATACCAACCTCTCTGTCGGTCACACGCCCGCGTGGCATCCGACCCAACGTCTACTCGCGCTTCTTGCGCTTGGCTTAGGCATTCATGCTGTGTTCGCGACCCTGCTGACGCTGTCTGTCGATGAAGCACATTACGCCTACTATGCCGTCCGCCTAGACTGGAGCTACTTTGATCATCCCCCACTCGTGGGTTGGCTGCAGTGGCCACTTGTCGCGCTGGGTGCACCAGACGCCATCCTTCGTTTTATTCCCCAGGTACTGTGGCTAGTCGCTTGTTTACTCGCACGCCGGCTCGCCCTCGACATCAATGCGCTGATGCCAACTTGGAATTACGCCTCAACAGCAAAAGAGACCGCAGGCCTTTGGGCTGTCGCACTCATGCTTTGCGCACCACTCATGCATGTGCTGGCTGTGGGGTTACTGCCCGACACTTTGCTCATGGTGTTGACCTTGCTGATTATGCAAAGCACGCTGAGGCTCGCCGTGGCGCCGCTCGACAACCAGCACTCGACACTGAAGCACTGGCTCGCCCTTGGCGCACTGCTCGGATTGGCCGGACTATCAAAGTACACCGCAATCATTCCAGCACTGACCGTGATCGCGATTCTGATGCGCGTACACGGGATCACTCTCCTGAGCAAACGAGGTCCGTGGATTGCGGTGGCCCTCGCCCTGCTGATCGTCACGCCAGTGTTCGTTTGGAACGCCCAGCGCGACTGGATCTCCTTCGCCTATCAACTTACCCACGGAGGTGGTGGCACCTGGCAGATTCGGCGCCTCGCCGCCTTCATCGGCATCCAGCTCGCAGCCTACGGGCCATTACTCGCACTGGGGTCCTATCTATGCCTGCGTGACATCATTAGACAGAAGAAATGGTTAGTGGCCGGCCTGACCTTATTTTTTATCTTTCCGTTCTGTATCACCGCGTTGCTCTCTGGTGGCGGCAGCCTACCGCACTGGACCGCCCCGGCCTGGCTCGCCATCATCCCCTTTGCGGCAAATGCCATCGGAGCGCACTGGGCAAGCGGCAAGCAGTTCTGGATTCGGGCATTCATCCGATTGCAAGTCGCTATCTGCCTACTAGCATTTGTCCTGCTTTTCTTTGTGGGGATTCCTGGCATTACTCAAGATCACCCCTGGGGAAAAAAGAATCCACTCGCCGACATGTGGGGCTGGGATAGTGCGGGCGCGCTCGCCAAAACGCTCAGCCACAAACACAACATCCCCTCTGTGTCTGTCCGCAATTGGACCCTCGCAAGCCGAATGGCCTGGTATGCCAAACCCCTAGTAACCTTCGTCTTAGACAAGCGTTTTGACCAATTTGACCTTTGGTTTGGGGAAATACCCGCCGGGGCAGACAGTCTTTTTGTAAACTGGTCGCAAATGCGCTTTGACCTACCCACACAACCAGGTGGCTTTGAGTCGTGCACGTTAGTCAAGCAACTCGACATCACACGACTTGGGCGTTTGATTTCAGATTTCAAGTTCTATCATTGCCGTAACTGGGGCTCTGCCCCCAATCCAAAATAGACCTCGTTCAGTGAAAAAAACCTTCAAAGCAATCTGGCCTTACCTGCGCATCGTTTTGTCTTTGCTTCTGCTTTGGCTTGCTGCACGGAATATTGACTGGCAAGCACTCAGAGAAACAAAAATAGCGATCAAACCGGGCTGGTTTGTCTTAGCGTTGGCCCTACTCGTTTTAGCGAACCTGCTCGCAGTGGTGCGCTGGAGCTCGATTATGCGCAGCATGGGCTTACGGCTGCCCATCTCACGTTACATCACGCTTTACTTCGCGGGTGGTCTCATCAACCAAGGTCTACCAAGCACCATCGGCGGGGACAGCTATCGTGCAGTGGAGGGCAGTCGATTAGGCACCATTGGGCAGCGCAACGTCGACCAAGCAGCCGGCACGCGCACCCCCACACTGTCCGAGGAGCTCCATCAACCGATCGATCTCAACCGTGCCCCACCTCGCTTACGACTTGGGTTCATTAGTGTTGCGCTCGATCGCGGACTCGGCCTGATCGGTAACAATATTTTGGGCGCCCTAGGACTCATACTCGGCGGCGCCATGATCGCGCCCTGGGGGGAGTCTCTGGGATGGTGGGCCCTTGGCGCGATGGTCGCTGGGGCGGCGCTTGCAAGCCTAATGCTTGGCTCACCGCGTACGCGCCTCTGGATTCAAGCAATCCTCTCCAAACTCGGCATGCCCGAGGCAATGCCCGGACTCAAAACGGCACTAGGCTGGCCAACGATCTTGCCTCAGCTGACGATCTCCATATGCACGCACATGATTGCTCTCACGGCATTCTGGTGCTGCCTCCAGGCGTTTGGCACGACAGCACCCTTTTCCGCGCTCATGGTCGGCCTGCCCGCGCTCGGCTTGCTAATGATGCTGCCAATTAGCATTTCCGGTTGGGGTTTGCGTGAAGCCACGTTATCCACCACACTCGTGCTCTGGGGCGTCGATAGCGGAATCACCGTGCTCGCGTCCGTCAGCTTTGGAATTGTGACGCTTGTGACCTACCTACCCGGCGCGATATCACTGCTGCAGCGCCGACGTCAAGACGATCTCAACACAACACATTAAACTACGACCCCATGAGCTTAAGCGTCGACACCATGCGCACCATCGACCACCGGGTCGGTGTGCCCCTATGCGCCCTATTTAGCCCAATTGTGGCTCTGCTCGACTGGATGACCCTGCTCATTAAGGGTCCGGCAGGCGCGCCGCGCCGCCTGCTATTTATCGAGCTCTCTGAAATGGGTAGTGCCATTATTGTCGACCCTGCCATGCGCGACGCGCAAGCGCGAGGTGCTGAAATATTTTTTTTGATTTTCAAAAGTAACCGTGCCAGCCTCACTCTACTCAATACAGTCCCAGCCGAAAATATTTTTACGATCGACGTAAGCTCAGTGCTGACCCTGATCCGAGACACAATCAAATTTTTGTTTCAAGCACGCGCGCGCAATATTGACACCGTGATTGATCTCGAGCTGTTCTCACGCTTTACCGCCTTGCTCACTGGACTGTGCGGCGCGCGCAAACGTGTGGGCTACCATATCTTCCACGGCGAAGGACTGTGGCGCGGCACGATGCTCACACACAAAGTGCACTACAACCCCCACATTCATATTGCAAAGAATTTTTTGTCGCTCATCCATGCTGCCTTCGCGACTTCCACCGAGCAGCCCTACAGCAAAATACACATCCCAGACTCGGCCATTCGTATTGCGCAAGCGGTCATCGACCCAACCGTCAAGCAAACCGTATTAGGACGCATCGAAGCACTTACCTCACAGGCCCAGCTTCCCTTCCAGCATCGCATTCAACCGCTGCTATTGGTCAATCCCAACGCGAGCGAGCTTTTGGTACAACGCCGCTGGGCTCCGGAGAGTTTTTCAACACTAATCGTCGCACTGGTCCAACAATGGCCCGACTGCTTAATCCTCATTACAGGCTCTCCCTCCGAACATGCCTATGTTGAAAATGTTCGCCTCGGTGCCGACGTGCCCAATGCATTGAACTTCGCGGGGCAAGTCAGTTTCGCGGAACTACCAGCGCTATATACGCTTGCAGATGTCATGCTTACCAACGACTCCGGACCGGGTCACTTTTCATCCGTAACAGGTCTACACACTGTTGTCCTATTCGGACCCGAAACACCAGCGCTCTATGGCTCGCTCGGAAAATCTATTCCCATCACTGCGCAACTAGCCTGCTCACCTTGTGTGAGCGCAGCCAATCATCGTAAGACTCCCTGCTCAGACAATGTCTGCATGCGAGCGATCACTGTTGAACAAGTCATGCAAAAAATGATTGTGCAATTCACGGCGTCGCGTGCATGACAACGCCTTCGCGTACGCACAGCGCTGCAGGCGCTTTAGCGACAGTGCAAAAAAAAGACTTTTTGTGGTGTGTCGTGCCTTTGGTGTGTTGGGCACTTTGCTGGCGACTCTTCCCCGAGCCGGGTCTATTTCTGTTTCTTAATCAAGCTGCGCGTGTCTTGCCTGACATCGCATGGGTTACCTTCAATATGCTTGGTAACGGCTGGAGTGTTTACGCGCTGCTTTCACCGCTGCTGATTTTCGCTCCGCGTCTATTAATTGGTTCAATCTTAGCGGGTGCGATCGCCGGCGCGCTATCCCGCTTGCCCAAACATTTCCTTGAAATGCCTCGACCGGCGGGCGTTCTGGATCAGACTAGCTTTTATATTTTAGAACGCCCCCTGACGTCATTTGCCATGCCTTCAGGGCATACGCTCACTGCCTTTGCGGCACTATCGGGTATTTATTTTGCAATGGACCGCAATCGTCGCGGTCCATTTTTTTGGTTATTTATTTTGGCGGCGTTTGGAGGTTTGGCGCGCATCGCCGTCGGTGCGCACTGGCCTTCAGACGTATTTGCCGGTGCGGCACTTGGAATTTTTGGCGGATTACTCGGCGGCCATTTTAGTCACCGCATTCCCGCCTCGGCACTGCAAGACACGTCATGGCTTTTACGCGTAATCGGACTGGCTGCGACGCTATGTGCCTACATACTTTTGACGAGCAAGCTCGATTTCATAATCGCCAAACCCGTTCAATTGGTCCTTGCCTTCTTAGCGCTGATAAGCGTGTTGATATTTTTTTGGCGAAGCTTTCGCTTCGCCAAACGTCACAGCTAAGCCAATATTACTTCTGACCAGTCTCAGCCTTGTAACGCGCCAAGTTCTCTGCATTAGGTGGGTATAAACCAGGCAATGCTTGCCCATTTTCAACTTGTTTCATAATCCACACTTCCAGTGCCTCTTGCGACGCAGCGCTTGCAACCACATCATCGAGGAAGGCTGCAGGGATCAAGACAGCGCCATCGTCATCCACCACCACAACGTCACCGGGAAACACCGCGACGCCACCGCAGCCAATCGGCTGCTGCCAATCGACAAAGGTCAAGCCGGCAACAGATGGCGGAGCAGCAGCGCCTGAGCACCACACAGGCAAGCCGGTACCCAAGACACCCGCCAAGTCGCGCACAACACCATCGGTGACCAATGCGGCAACTTTTTTCTTGGCCATCCGCGCACACAGGATGTCTCCGAAAATTCCTGCATCCTGTACACCCATCGAATCCACGACGGCAATACAGCCTTCCGGCATGTCTTCAATCGCGCCACGTGTGGACTTAGGCGAAGACCACGACTCCGGTGTTGCCAAGTCCTCTCGGGCGGGCACAAAACGCAAGGTAAACGCGCGTGCGACCAAACGGGGCTGACCGCTACGAATCGGCTTAGTCCCCCGCATCCATACGTTGCGTAAACCCTTTTTTAACAACACGGTCGTGAGTGTTGCGGTAGAAATTCCAGCAAGAATATCTCTTACTTTTGGATCGAGTTGCATATTGACCATGACGGGTCTCCGAATGCGTTAAGTGAAAGTAGAAAATAGGTAAACGAACAGATCACGCTATTTTAAAGCGGCGAGTTTATTTTCCTGACGCGTTGTTAAGCGCGAGATATCTGCAATGTCCTGCGCACTGAGCTTCGGACCAGGCTTACGGATCGCGGCCGAAGCGATCACACCTCGTTGGGCAAGAATATGTTTGCGCACCGCGAGGCCTACGCCCGCCTGCTGCTCATACTTGGCTAAGGGCAAATAGCAATCAAAGATGTCGAAAGCACGTTCGACATCACCGGCGGCAAACGCCTTGCATACATCGACCATCATCTCGGGATAGGCGAAGCCCGTCATTGCGCCGTTCGCGCCGCGCACGAGCTCTTCTGGCAAGAACAAACCACCACCATTGCCTGTCAAGATAGAAATCTTTTGCAAGTCACCTTTTTGGATTGCCTGACACACCGTAGATAACTTACCCAAACCAGGCCAGTCTTCGTGTTTGAGCATCACACAATGAGGGGAGTTTTTAAGGATGCGCATCACCACCGCCGTTGACATCTGCACACCGGTCGACGTGGGGTGATCCTGTAAACACCAAGGGACCTCTGACCCCAAGGTCTCATTGACCATATCAAAATAGCTACAAATTTGATCATCCGTGCGCAAACCCGCGGCCGGCGCAACCATCACACCAGCGGCGCCCATGTCCATCACGCTTTTAGTGAGCTCACCCATTGGAGCAAAGCCCGCAGCCGAGGCACCCACCACGACAGGCACTTTACCCTGCACGCGCGCAAGCACTTGACGTACAAAAACACGCGACTCCTCGGCGGTCAGCTTGGTCGCTTCGCCCATAATGCCTAAGATCGTCAAGCCCGTGACACCGCGCTCGAGGCAAAAATCCACCATTCGATCCGTGCTTGCCAAATCGAGCTCTCCGCCGTCCTTGAAAGGCGTCACAGTAATGAGATAGACCCCATTTGCGGAGGGATTAAAAGCATTGACGTTCGTATTCACATTCATTCCTTGTTTGTGGCGAGAGGCCCATCCTGCGGGGAAAGTATTCCGCGCGATATTTGCGCTGTAACATAGCACACACCATGGCGATAAATCTCTTGCCACGCTGCAGCAAAACCAATAGTCTAAGGCATCCTCAATCTGAGTGCATGCACTTAAAAACATAAGATCGGAGCCAAGAATGAAACGCACCCGCAAATTGCCCTTGTTGACACTGACCCTCGCCTTGTTCGGTCTGACACAAGCACCCTCGATCCAAGCGCAAGATTTTCCAAAACAACCCATCAGACTCGTCGTCCCCTGGGCACCCGGTGGAAACGTCGACATCACTGCGCGCGCGGTCGCCCCATCGCTCTCTGAAATCCTGGGCCAGCAAGTCATCGTCGAGAACAAACCCGGGGCGGGTGGTTTTATTGGCTCGACGGGCGTGGTGAAATCCGCAGCCGACGGCTATACGCTGCTGTTGGGCTCGAGCGGCTCGGTCTCCGTTGCGCCAGCGCTCGTCGCCGCGCCACCCTACAACCCTGTCAAAGACCTGACGGTGATCGGGCCTATCCATGCGGTGCCAATCGTCTTAAGCGCAACAGCCAAAGGCAATATGAAGACCTTTGCTGACTTTGCAGCGAAAGCAAAAGCAGGGAAAGAACAAATCTCAGTGGGTTCGGCCGGAAATGGCTCCAGTCAGCATCTCGCGCTTGAGATGCTTGCGCTGCGTATGGGTGTCAAGCTCAACCACATTCCCTACAAAGGAAGTGGCCCTGCCTTAGTCGATCTGGTTGGCGGACAAATCGAAACTATGATGGATCAACTCACTGCCTCGATCTCGCACATCAAGAGCGGCGCGATCATTCCCCTCGCACAGACCGGGAAAGCCCGTTCACCCCTCTTACCTAATGTTCCGACTTTCGAAGAGCTTGGGATTAAAGACTTCGACATGGTGACCTACACCGGGATTTTTGGTCCTGCCGGTATGCCTGCAGCGGTCGTTGAAAAACTCTCAGCAGCGCTTCAAAAAACCTTGGCACAGCAGAGCGTCAAAGAGCGTTTTAATAGTCTGGGAGTCGATATCATCACCTTGGATCGCAATGCGTTCGCGGCCTATGTGAAAAAAGATTTTGAAGACAATCAGGCTATCGCAAAAGCTGCAAAGATCGTGATGCAGTAACCGCACGATCAGCCTGAACTACCAACAAGCGTCGAATTACACTTTCGCCAAACGCGTCATCAGGGCTTGGCCAGTTTCTTTTGTTCCCAGCTTACCGCCGACATCTTTGGTCGACTCACCGGCGGCAATGGCAGCAGCGACCGCATCCTCAAGCACTTGGGCGGCCTGCTTGAATTCAGGGCGCCCCTTGCGCTGACCAAACCAGCTCAATAGCATCGCGGCGGACCAAACTTGCGAAAAAGGATTAGCGATATTCTTACCCGCAATATCTGGTGCCGAACCATGCGCAGCCTGCGCCATGGCGTAATCTGTCCCCGCATTGATGGAAGCACCCATGCCTAAGCTACCCGAGAGCTCCGCCGTCAAATCGGACAAAATATCGCCGAACATATTGGTCGTCACAATCACGTCGTAACGTTCAGGCGTACGCACCACGTGCGCCATCATGGCATCCACAATAATTTCTTCGGTCTGCACCTCAGGAAACTCTTTACCAATCAAACGGCAAGAGTCGAGAAACATTCCGTCCCCCAACTTCAAGACGTTTGCCTTATGCACGAACGTCACATGCTTGCGTCGTGTCATCGCCAGCTCAAACGCGGCCCGAGCGATTCGCTCACAGCACTGACGTGTGATGCGTCGTAAAGAAACGACCACGTCAGACGTGATCAACATTTCGCTGCCACCCGACTCTACGTTACGATCCGCATAAAAACCTTCGGTGTTTTCACGTACCACAACGAGATCAAGTGGCTTATGCAGCGCACCACTCCCAGGAAATGTTTTTGCCGGACGAATATTGGCAAAGAGATCCAAACTTTTACGAAAAAATTTCGATGGATTAATTTCACCCTTGGATTCATCTTTAAAGTCATAGGTAGACATCGGCCCCAAGATCAACCCGTCAGCGCTCTTGACCGCATCAAGTAAACCCGCATGGATCGTTGTGCCGTGTTTGATCAAACTTTCATGGCCAGCAATATCATGGTGCAAGTTCAAATTAAGCTTGAATCTCTTGGAGACCAACTCAAGAGCCGCGACCGCTACAGAAACAGTTTCTGCACCTATGCCATCGCCTGGCAACACGATAATTTTCATGAACAATCTCTCTTTTAAGTGAATACTACCTGTATAGCAAAGATACAGACCCTTGCCAACATGTTCAACCAAATTTCAACTGATCTGATTCGCCGATCAACTGACGCATCCGGCGCTCAAGCGCTTCGCGCGATTCAATCCCTGATTGCTTAGCCCCGTCCAGATAAAACCGCCAGAACAAACTAGTCGTCTCGCTCACACACGCCCAAACCTGCGCATTGGCGGCCTCTGTTACCGGCACATCGCGGCTAAAGTTCTGCGCTCCGACAACTTCTCCGGCAAAACTCATATGGTCTGCCCTATCAATCTTGAGCTGGATTTTTTCTCCGACAGGCAGATGTTCATACACGAGCTCGCGCTGCGCAAGACTTACGCCCAAGCGAACTGATTCCCCATTTTTTTTAAAGGTCACATACTGATCATGAGTGCCCGTGATGCAGAAAAAAGGAATATCTACTGATTTAAGCGACTGCGCGCGCTCGGCCGAGATTGCAGTCGGAGACAGAGCAATCACCGCACGCACACGCGCGTCTCGCAATGACTGCGCACCACTCGCTTGTCCGGCAATCGACTGCGCCGTTAAGGCACCAAAAGAATGTCCCGCCAACCCAACCCGAGACGCGTCAATGCGCGACGCAAACGCAGCCGCCCCTAGGCAATAGTCGATCGCAAAGCGACAGTCTGCAACGCGCAGCCCGTATTGGGGCCCAGCGATTGCTTCGTTAATCGTTGTCTTGAAGGTCTTGCCTGCGGTAACAGTC